>JACDDU010000002.1:0-300000 GCA_013816845.1 Gammaproteobacteria bacterium | reverse complement strand
GTAGGTTGAGGTGCGTAAAATTGATATCCTGCGAAACAATTAATAGCCCATGTTAGTCCAGCGCTCACGATTTTGATCGGATTAAAAAAAGCTGCATAACTGTCAAAAGGATGTAGGTTAACATCAGCAATTTCTACACCAATATGGACTCTATAAATAACATTAAGGGGTGCAAAAGCATTACGCCCTGTCGACCACATTAATTCTCCAGTTGTCGCTACAATCTGCCGATCACCGATATAATTTAAAACTTGTGTTTGCGAGCTTCCATTCCCTTGATAAAATAGAACATCACATACCTCACCATTAACTTCATCGACATTTGCGGTTTGTTGCCGTGCATCCATACACTATCTCTCTATGTTTATTGTTTAAGTAGTTATGACATAGAAAAATAAATTTGACTAGCCTGTCAATACACAAATGCAATTACATTCCTTTCAAAATGTAGGCTTATGATGAGAGATTAATTTATTGAAAATGGACTATCAACTTTTAAATGAGGTTAAAGTCAAAATAGAGATCTTTGGGTAAACGTTAATGCATTTCCCAAGTTACTTTCTTCTTAAGTTAGCTAACATAGGGTAAGTAATACAATGTTTACGGCCTTCTACGAATCTGGTTCTCATTTTCCTTCATAAAATCATTTAATTTCAGAGGTGATACAACTTTTGTTTCAGCTTTAAAATTGAGAATGAATCGATGGTAATTATCGTTATAACCCAAATTAGCTATATCACTTTTACTTAAAGGAACTTCTTCTGTTGAATTTCCTTTCTTAATGCTTGCAAAAAACTGGTCTTTTGAAGATGAATATCTAAAAAGAAAAGTACCTTCTGGTTGGTCAGCTAATCTTTTAATTGCTTCGTTTCTATCTATTTCACCGTGAAAACTTTCATCAGGGAAAGACTTGGGAGATTCTTTTACTTGGGAGTCACGCTCATATTGTGCTGTTGAAAGAGGAAATATTTTTTTAAATGGGGTATCAATGGTAGCTATCAAGTTAATAGTAAATCTACTGTAATCGGAGTAATCCAGATTAGCAATATCACTCTGAGTTAATGGAATCTCGTCTGTTGAGTTTCCATTCTTAATACTTGCATAGTGTCGATTTTTAGTTGAAGAATATCTCACAATCAAAGTGCCATCTGGATAATTAGCTAACCTTTCAATAGCCTGATTTCTGTCTAATTCTCCATGATCAAGTGCACCTAAATTTCTTGGTTTCATCTACGATACCTCTATCTTCAATTATTCTTTAATTATAGAACAAAAAAATAAACGCAATCATATTTAATTTGAAATTAAACAATTATTTCAATAAAACCATTACTATAAAGTTGCCTTGAGCATCGTTCAAATACGAGTTAAATTCAACCCTTCTTTAACCTTATTACAATCGAAATATTACATCCCTTAAGCTCGAATAAATACATTAACAAATCTTTAGATCTTGCCTACGATTAAGTAAAAGTTTACCCAACCTTCAATAAATCATACTTTAAGCACCGAGACGGACTTCCTTAAGACTGACGTTCACATATTAAAGTAAAAATTAAGTAATCCTTTTGTTTTAACGTAAAATTCCAGAATTCATGTTTTTGATTTGTCCGATAACTTTTCAAGGCAACAATATCTTCGCGAACGTAAAAGTCATTACAGGTCGCTTTATCTAAGACAATGGTAGGAGTTTGAGCAGAAAACGAAGCTGCGCCAGCTACCCATACCGTAAGATTTTTGGGGCCATGCTTATACAAGTGCTGATGACATATCTTACCTCTCTGAATAAATTTAGTTGCATTTCCATCATCAAAAAAATCCGTGCTGTAAAATCCACTTTGGAAATAAACCGGTGTGTTGTTGTGAAGATTTAAACATACACGGACTAAGTTTGGTTCAGCCCAAGCCCCATTTGCTGCGAAACTTACTAATAAGAACAAAAAGAAACGTTTAATGTAAATAACTAAATTCCTTATTTAAATATTATGAGCAATCCGGTTTTCTCGGGTTGCTTGATAAGTATTAATATGTTGAATTATTTTTTTATAATCATCCATAAATGCAATATGGGGCGGGTTTGAAGGGAAACGATCATTGCTCTCAGGGTGAACGCTGGCTGATAAATTCATCTGTTGGAATAAATTACCAATCTCCACTAAATGCTCAAATGAAATTTGCGGATAAAAGTAAAGCCATCCTGAAGAATTAAATTGGCAGCCCTTTGTATTCAATAATTTTTGTATTGTAAGCGTTGCTTCATTTTTATCGGTGTTGATCAACCCCATTTTTTCTTTGAGGGCCTCAATACATTGATAAGCTGTACACAATTTTTTATTATAATAAGTTTCATTACGATCATCATAGTCTGTTGGATCCAAAACATCACCGGAAAGGTTGATCCCCAAAAAAAATGAATTAAAAGTAAGTAGTTTAAAGTTATTTTTTAAAAGTTCTGCTTTCAATTGTTGCACTTCAGCACCATATACGGGCTCTGGGTACGTCAAGTTACTATATAATCCAACGGCAACATCAATTTTATCGAGTTTACTGACATTAAGTATTTGTCCTTGGTGTGCAACACAGTCTTTTTTAGCAGTGTCAGCTGTGCCATTTTTATCTGCCTGACTGAGCAAACTGGCAATATCCCATGTACCTTGTGATCGCGCTCGATCTAAAGGTGTTTTATCTAACACCTTATGATGGATATCATCACCAGCAGCAATTAAAAGTTTCACACATTCAAGACTTTTAACTTGCACTGCTGAATGCAAATAACTACTAAGAAAATTGGCAAATGAACCAAGTTTTATATTTAAACCCAGTAAGATTTCTAGCATGTCTGATTGAGCTGTCTTCACGGCATGAAAAAGTGGGTCATCAATAAAATCATAATTATCATTAATTGTAGATAAATCAAAATTTTTACTTTTGACTATCGACACCAGTAAATTAAACATTTCTTTATCACGACACATGATCGCGATGCAAATTGCCAAGGTCATATCATGCAGCTTGAATAAATCCGCATCAAATCCTCGTTGAATAATTTTTTTAGATTGAAAAACAGTTGCGAGATAAATTAAGGACATCCCTTTATATGCCCGATCTATGGGATGTTCATCATCAAATAATTGTTGAAAATTTGCGTTAAAAATCATATCAACATTGTCTGCGTAAACAAGGAAGCATAGATAGGGAAAAATCAGTTTTAGAATTTTTCTTCGATCCAAGCTTATTTCCTGAGCTAAACACTCCCCGCCTTCTGTAAAAAGTTTAGTAGCACGATCAAAAAAAAGACTATAGATACCGTAATCTTTTCGATTGTTGAAAAGATCATATCGGGCTTCATCAGCCCATGCCTTAATGCCACTAAACTTATTTAGCGTTAACTCACCTAAACTAAATGGCGCGTCTGCTATTTGGGGTGATGTAAATATCTTTGTTAATGTATCTTTCTTATTAATATTGAATTGGGATAGCATGTCTTTTCCTAATGTCCCTATGGTCATAATTTTTGTATAGATGAGAATAAATATCAAAAATAATTTCATCTATTCGATTTGGCACATTTTACTTGGATATAAACCGGTTAACTACCAGAAATAAAATATTATTTGGTTTTATAATTAAGTTTCCAGGGAGTTAAATTTCTTATTTAATGGACTGATTAACGCAATTAATTTATTTTGCCAATTAATGTATTTAAAGCTTATGAGTTCATTATTAAGTATCTCATTAATAAATTTGTAAAAATAATGTGTATAATCGACGCATAAAATTTGCGTCCTTAAACAATAGGTCAAGTATGGTACAAAATATACTTAATACAGGTGAGACACTGAACTATCCTGCCAACCCACAAGGCGCTTGCGATGGTTATACCATTGGATGGATAGAAGCTATGCTTGCGAGTGAGGATTATTTATTCACCAACAGAATAAAAAAAATTCAACAAGATAAAAACATACTTAGAAGTTTAATTTCATCAGTTATATTCAAAGTCAAATCAAGAAAAGAATTAGTAGCCGAAGACCGCGCCTTGTTTGATATCCTTGGTTTTTATGAAAGATTAGAACTTTTTCATACGCCTGAAAAATATTACCCTGGCTTCTTTCCTAAACCTTTATCTCAGGGAAATATCGACGAAATTTCTTGTATTGCTTCCTCACAACCTATTATAGAAAAAGGCGGTTTACACACTGTTTATTCTGATTCTTTTATCTATAAACTAGAAGAGCTTGAAAAATATTTAGAGCATTTGTTGCAGATACTCTCATCTGTAGAATTTGATGATGATTTAAAAAATACTGGTATTCTAATCGCAAGTAACTTGCACATGGTGGGTATTATTTTTGATCATGTATTGAAGCAGTGGTCATGGTATTTGGACGCAAATGAAGGAGAAGCGGAGGCTGTACAAAATACACATGAATTAGTAAATAGTATGTTATCTTTTAAAAATGAATATGAACTTGTTGTAATTGATGGAAAATTCCAACCCGAGAAAGGTAAATTATATGTTACGAAAAGCGGTGGAAAACTTTGTTATGCGATTCTCAATTCACTGAATGATTTGATCATAGATAACATTGATGCAAAAGAATTAAAAAGTATTCCTAGTTTTCCCGTTAATTTACTACTCTCCACTTCGTCTCTTCATCATGAACAATTAAAACCCTATTTGTTACCGATTTTAAATATTGTATCAAGACGAGGACATACGCGAGATTCTCGCTACTTACCCTTGAATGTAAAAGTAATCACCGTTAAAAATAATAAACATTTGATGGAATGGCATCAGCGGTTTTCCGAGTTTAAAAATTATCAATCCATTACCCGCGAAATTGCGCATCGTTGCGCTACGGTTAATTTACTTTACATTGCCGCCCAACATGGAAATATTGAGGTTGTCAACAAGTTGCTGAGATATCCGGATTTACAAATAAACCACATTTTTGGTCAACAATTTTCGATACTCTACATTGCGGCTCAAAATGGCCATTATGATGTTGTGAATGCATTGCTTCAACATCCGAAGATTAAAGTCAATGAACAAATGCATGATGGCGCCACAGCATTGATGATTGCAGCCCAGCATGGTTATATTGATATTGTAAATGTGTTGCTAAACCACCCAGATATTGATTCCAAAAGACCACTTCATAATGGCGCCACTCCTCTTTTTATGGCAGCCCAAAATGGACATTGCGACGTTTTCAAAGCCTTACTCCCCTATTCGAACATTAATAAACGGTTTGATGGCGGTGCAACCGCGCTCTATATAGCTTCTCAAAATGGCCACTCAGACATCGTTGATATCTTGCTTAAAAGGCATGATATTAATATTAATAATGAATGTTTTAATGGAACAACACCACTTTATATTGCTGCATATAATGGACATTTGAATATTGTTGAGGCTTTACTTCAACATCCGCAAATAAAAGTGAACCATGCTATAAAAGATTCTAAGGCCACAGCGTTATTGATTGCTACTCAAAATGGTTACCTTGATATTGTCATTGCATTATTAAATCACCCTAACATTGATGTTAATGCAACCCTAAACAAGGGAACAACTGCACTTATCAGCGCTGTACAAAGAGGACATGTTGATATTGTGCGCGCCCTATTGGGCCGTCCTGATATAGAAATAGACAAACAATGTGATGATGGATTAACTGCACTTACCATTGCTGAAAAACTTGATAATAAGGAAATCGTTAATTTAATCAATCAGGCCAATATAACGAGACACACCACCGCTTCCTTTTTAAAGTAACGTATTTTGTTAAATCTAATAAAACCGGGATACTGTCTTTAAAAACAAGCAACCGTTTCATAGAAATTTAATGAATGATGCTTTTTTTTAAAGACAGTATCTACTGCTTGCTGAGTAAAATTATTAATGAATACAATTGTTGATCACCCGAAGATTATGTCATCAATTTTAAATTCTTTCATAAGCATCCGGTATCCTACGATATAATGAAAAGTGAGGCTCTAGCGAAGTTTTTAAAAATATTATTCCAATGCGTTTAAGATTGAACAGATAAACAAATATCAATTTTTAAAATAAAGCTTTGATGTGAATATTTTTTAATATTCAATAGGGAAAATTCCAAGCCAACTCGTATCCATCAATACTTGACCATAAAAGACATTTACGGTAAATATTCATTATAATAAGGTATAATTATGTTATCTATCTTTCAAGCTAATAAAAAAACTTTAACGTGTGAAGAGCTAATGAATCTTTCTGATGATAGGATCAGTGAGATTCTTAAAAGACTGAACGAAAATGAATTAAAAACTATTTATGATGAAAGCATTAAAATAGTAAATGAGTCCAAATTTCATATTAATGATAACTTCATTAAGACATTGGCTGATAAGTTTAACCGTGGTTTTTTAAGTATTCGCAGTACGTTAGAATTTCTACTTGACAATGAAAATAGTAATCTTGAAAGCGATGATATTGACCCGGAAACCGAATGTAACTTATCTCGCGAATGCCTTAACCATGTTATAGAAAAAGCTAATGAATTAAAACCAGAATATATATAAAACTAATCTATATCAAAAGGCAAATGATTTAAGAAGACTAATTGAAGTGGAACATCATAATCGACTCCACAATGAATGGAGTAATGCAATAAGTGAATCAATTAAAATACAGAGCAAACGTATTTAAGTTTTACTTTAAATAAAACATATTAACATTGATTTCAATTCTTGCTTCAATAGAACATAGCCATCTAGCAACCATACTTGCGAATACAGGCTTACGGTGAAGTTGGCCTAAAATACTGTTCGGTCTTACAGATAGTGGTGAGAAGGTCCTAATCTACATTACAGGTTTTGCGCCTTGCCTGGCTGCAAGATCACTTCTCCCATCCCAAGTGCCCTCAAGATTAAGCTCTTCAGCTTACGAATGTAGATACAAGCCTGAGTGCAACAAAGCGAAGCCAGAGAACCCCCTCAATAAACTTACGAATCACTCTCACAAAAATTTCTCTAAAAACTACTCGCCGATTTTTTAGTAACATTTCTGCTACGCTATTGAGGGGTACCGATTATAGAATTTTAATCCGCCCTATGCCGCTTTTGGTACTAGGATTACATGATTTTGGTTTTCAATATCGATTAACGGAAGATGAATAAATTTTTTTATTTTTTCAAAAACCTATAAGACTTATATGATAGGTGAATCACCTAGTCTACTAAATGTTTCGTGAGGGAAAATAAAAGTTTAGAAATGCACTCCGTGCTAGAAAGACAAAATATAAGAAGTTCTTGTCGGAAAAAAAGTTTAGATGTGCAAGTAAATACCATCATAATCTCAAACAAATTGTTCCAACTAGGATTATATAAAACCCTATTCAATGTTGACTAATTAATTAATTTGTTATAAATGTCTGTTTTAAAAATCTTATAATATAAAAAGGATAAACCATGCCCAAGTTTCAACCTAGCATAAACTCAGACCATTTTTCAGTATTTTTTGATAGTAACTCAAACGAACTAAGGATTCGCGAAGACGATGAGATTGTACAGAAATTACAATCAATTAATCAGGCTAATGATCTAGATTTCAATATTTGGGATGGTAATTTCAATTCAGCATTGTAGTTAGCAGCCGCTAATCATAAAAACAAATCTGTTGAATATTTGCTACAACATGGAGCAAAATCTTCCCTCGCAGTTAGTGATGGATTAACTCCATTACATATTGCCGCCCAGATTGGTAACCTGGATATTCTAAAGTTATTTTTAGAAACTCACCTTGGCTATATGACTACAACTAAACAAGATAATTTCGGGGAAACTCCACTTTTTCGTGCTATCGGAAACGCTCCAGACAATGTCTTAGCTAAAGTTGTTCAAATTCTATTAAAAAAAGACTCAAGCGCTGTGAATATCAATAATGAAGATAATACGAGCCCTTTAGAATTAGCACTATTACGCACTAATCCAGAAGTGATTAAATTATTAATTAATAATGGTGCAACCATCACAAACAAACTTGTTTCCGAAGCGGCGGAGCTTATGAAACAAAGTTCAAAACAACTTTGCAACAATATTTGGTTTTTAGATAAAAGAAGCCAAAGCAATAATAACTTAGCTGAATGTGCCAAGATAATAATTCAAACGAAGTCTCTTGATATAAGTGAATCGCCAAAAGCTCGCATGTAATGTTCAAAATACACAACTAAATCTGAATGAAATCCCTAAGCTTTTTATCCAGTTAGCGTACGCCCGGAAGACGCGTAGTACCCGGGCTATGTTATATTTTAAAACCAATAATTTTATTTAAACTATGTTTGCATCAAGCGATGCAATCAACTTTTTAATTGCCGATAATACAGTTTCTTTCGCCAACATTTTTCTATTCTCACTGCGATAAATCAAATACATTTCGCCTTGAAAAGCAGGCGCGTTAATTAATCGCTTCAATTTAGTTGCATATTCATAACTCACAAAACATGTAGGTAAAATCCCCATGCCAGCTCCGACTGTTGTAAGCTTGGCGACCATATCTAAATTATTGACTGAACAAATTCGATTTATATTTTGTTTTTTCTTTAGTTCTCTCAGTAAAAATTGTATTTGCGTGGATTGGTTATCACAAATGATGACTGATGGATCAAATTTTGCCTCAGCACTTATCCAATAAGTTATTTCAATATTTTTTATTTTATGCATGATTAAATCAGGATGCTTACTAGGGTCAAACACGACGCCTAAATCAAGGGAACCCTCGATGACTCCCTGCGTACTCTTAAAAGAAATATCGTTTAAAACTTGAATCTCTAATGATGGATAAGTGGCTAACAAGCTTGTGACGAGGACCGTGATATGGCTGATAAGTGCTGCGTGACAGCCAATAATAACTTTACCACTTACCTCCTCATTAAGTGCCTGAATACTTAATTCAGTCTTTCCCCATTTTTCTAATAATTCTCCCACATGAATAAATAATCGCCGACCGGGTTGTGTCAGTGTAACGCCTTGGCTATGCCGAATAAAAAGCGCAGCTTGTAGTGATTTTTCCAATCGGCTCATAGCCATACTTAGGGATGGCTGGCTCACACCCAATTTTTTAGCAGCGTGTGAAAAGTTTAATAAATTTGCAATCTCATAGAAATAAGTAAGATCAGTAAAAGATGGAGCCATAAAATTTACGAATACCTCATATAGTAGTCATTTATTTTTAAAATCCCTATTGATTGCATATCCTTGCCTCATTAAATATGAGGAACAATATGTTTCGTAATAACCGAAGATCATTTGATTTTTTTTCTGTGCAAAGCTTAGCTAAAAATAAAAACACTGTTATGTTTGCAGAAAAAATTACCCCACATCATGACATTCCTATTAGCAATACGATACAAAATACAGTAAATGGAGTCCGATCCAAATATAAAAAACTAAATCAATACAGTAAAGATGCTCTGAATTTGGTGTTTGCCACTACACAATGTTTATTAACGCCATCATTGATCGTTCCATTTTTCTGGGGACCGATTTACACTCATCTCCCCCATGTTCGATCTGGTAATCTTCTTGGGTATCTTGATTTCACAGGACGCGACGTCGATGTATTTACAAAAGCCGCTCAAAAAACTTCCAACGGTATAGCAACCTTTTGGGCCGGCCCCTTTCCTGTTCTCTATGTTACAAGTAATGATGCTAGACATGTTCTTGTTCGGGAGTCTCATGTTGGCATTGTGGATAAAGCCGCTAGTGAATATCTTGAGTGGCTTTCTGGTGGTAACAATGTTATGGGAACCTTTCCAGATTTTCGTCCAATTGACTCGGAAACCTACCAGAACCAACGTCGATTTTTGATGCGGCTTTTTCATAGTGGAACGAAGCTGCGGCTCCCCACAATAGAGAAGGTAACGAGCGACTTTCTGCAACATTATTGTGAAGAGCAAGGCAAAAGTCCGCACCCACTGCGGGAGCTCATCACGGCTTTGGTCTTGCGTACAAGTAGTCACTTACTTGGGATAACACAAGTTACGCTCGATAAACTATATTTCGAACAACCTGAGTTCGCCCAAGCTATTGACGCTGTAGCACATTATGGCATTTCCGAAAGAGCTAATTTTGCGCTTGAAGAAAAACTCTATGAAATATTTTTACACGTACTAAAAAAGAACTTCGACACCATTCTTGCTGAGACACAAGATACAAACTTAATTCGAAATATATTTGCTTCAATGGGTGTTGAATTCCCCAAAGTTTTTGAGGACTTCGATAAAATACCTATCGACATACAACATGCTCTAGCGATGAACTTTACCGCTACGGGTTTTGGTGCAATGGTCCATTCCACGGTGAATACACTGGATTGGGCTATTGCACGATTGCTCAACGATCAAAACCAGCTAAATGCACTCATAGAATTAATGGCAAAACATAAGGATCTCGACTTAACACAGGAAAACATTTTTGATAAAGGCGGCGTGCTCTTCCCATTGTGTGAATGGGTCCTTTATAATGTGTTTCTCTACCCACCTTTTTCTCACGAATTTTTTATCAATCGTAAATCGTTTAAGGCAACATTATCCGACCATTCAACAATAGATGTTCAAAGTGGTAGTTTCATTGTAGTAAATTATGTCCAGTGTAATCGATCTAATAAGCAAATGACTTCACCCGAAACATTTTCAGAATCATTGAAGGGAGAATCTACTGTAGGGCGATTTATAATCGATCCACAGGTTGCATCTTTTGGTGGCAGCATAAACAGCAAAGAAAATCGCATGAGTCGAATATGTCCCGGTGCCAAAACTTCCCTGTATGAGCAAATGATTATGATAGCAATTTTACTACGTGACTATTCCTTAGCACTTACTGATTCAAAAGAAATTTCTTACGAGGTAGATGCTAGCAAATATCCTCTGTGCACTCGATTAAATGAAGGCAATATTGTACTTACAAAAAATCAGCCCTCTGCTAATGATAATAAAAAGGTATTAGATCCAGCAATGTCTTCAACACAAACTGACATTCAAATACCACTCGATGAAAACGTGGCTATATCAAATGAGACGCATATTGCTAAACAAAAAAAGTATGGACATAATAAAAATGGTTTTTTTAATCGCGCAAAAACGGCGCTCTCACTATGTGATACAAATAAAGCTCAAAAAATTGTAGGTACAGCATTAACAATCGGAGCGGCATTCGCTGTCCATAAGCTGACGGTGTAATATTTTAGTTTACATTGAAGGGCTATACAACTCGCGCAGATGATTGTCCATCATGTTCTGCATGTGATGCGACTTCTTCGGTAATAATTATGGTGAATTAAGTAAGAGTGACATGAAAAAACGAAAGGCTTTCCTGGGTTACACGCGAAGCTGCAACCCAGGCTATTTGTTATTTCAGAAAAATTATACGAATTAAACTTAACATTGAGGGCTTGTGACTAGAATTTAATTTGAGTTATGCAGATCTATTATATTCCACTGCCGGTCTTTCTTTAATTATCTCTTCAAGCCTTTGTAACTCGTCGTTAAATTTGCTTGTTAATAATTCAATAAACATTGGAATATTCTGACGTATAGCCTCTCGCGTTGTTGAATATGCTTTTATTATATTTACATGGGTAGTTACACATGAAGAAAGGTCGCTAAGTAATGCTTTTGGATTTGCGAATGATTTTGTATCTGGGTGACAATTACGGTTTAAATATAATTTTAATATGCTTTCCTTGAGATGATCTAATATTTCTTCAGTTAATTTTATAGATGTAGCATAATATATGTTATTTGAATTAAAAGTTAAATGGACTTTCGATTCCTGATCAAAACTTATTGCAAACATTGATTCCTCAACAAAAGAATTTTCTTTTTTACAATAGCTAAATGATATGTTTAGCCCGTCATCATTTAAACCAATTATTAAATGTGCATGAAAATCTTGAGGGTCATAATCTAAAGCGGTCAATACCCCATTATATGCATGATATTTTCTTACTTCACTAGTTAGAGCTACCCCATTAAATAATTTAAACATAATACTCTCCTATCTTTAAATATTATTATTGTAGTGTTTATTTATCTACGCAGCACCTCTGCCACAATTAATGCGGTCGGAAGATTAAATCTAGCTATCACAGCTACCCCTCGAGCTTGTTAAATATGCATACAACTTAATACCTATTTTTAAAAAATCTTAAAATAATTTCTCAGGTGCGGGCAAAATAACAGAATGATAGTTGTAAGTACAGATGAGATTAAGGGGCATGACTTCCATCGCCATTTGGAAAAATAATTGAAAGAATTTTTTGCAAATTAATGTCTACATTTGGTTTAAGCCATTAGAGAAGTAAAAATATTGTTGTCTTAGCACGGCATTAAGAGCTTAGTTCTCTTTCAATCTAAAGTTGAAATTATTATTTTCATAGCACAGCTTTTTTCAATTAACTTATTTTAAACCGTATAACTTTGCCGTTTCGCTTAATTTATAAAATATATTTGGTCCCGACGGATTACCTCATGTCGAAACTCATAACCCCGCACTCAAATCATACGGGGTCATTTGAAAAGTTAATTCATATTGCGGTATTCACAAGAAACGCGCATCAGTTCACCCGTGGACTCATTTGTTATCACTAAACGACCAGAAGGGTCGGCTAATTGACCTTCAAAACGTTTATCATCCTGCAAGGTCACTGGCATCATACTTTTGTACGATACATCTTTATATATCCATTTAACAGAACTTAGGCCCCCGAAACCATTATCTGTACAAACCAACGTTTGTTGATGAGGATTAAAATTATAATCCACATGAATTCTACTTAAAGCTGATACTTCAACGTTATGAAATGGAACTTTATAAGGTGCATTGTCTATTGCAAAAGCGGTGGAACAACAAGCAAATGATAAAACAACAAGGCGTTCTAAAAATTTCATTTTTTATTTTCCTTAATTTTTTCCCTTTGAAGACATCATATTTACCATATCTATTTAGTTAAATCAAAAAATAAATTTGTCAGCAAGTATAACCTTGTTTAAGTCATAGTTTTACTTACAACGATATACATTAAATACTTCTCGAAAAATAGATGCACCGTCTAAACGCTAGGGTGTATAACTGCAGTATATTTTACTGAATGATATATCAATCAATAAAATGAAAATCCCATTGGGAACTTGCTCTCCACTTGAGGTTAAATAAAAAGTTAAAATTACCCGACATTGTACGTACATTTTTTAATGTCTCTGAAAATCTGCAACACAAAACTATTTCGCAATACGGAATAACAACAGGACATGCGGAAATTGATGTTTAAGTTAACCCGTAAATATCCTGCGCTAAGTTTATATTACAAAGTAGTTAACGTAATACCAAAATTATTATAGTTTGTTAGTACGTGTTGGCATCTTCCATTTGCTACACTTGTCACAAGTCTGTTTCATAAGACAACATAAACGACATACTGCTGACTCTTCCAGTGTAAGTCTGGACGTAGGATAAGTTTGCAGGCTTGATGTTTTAGCTCGACATAATTCGTAAAAAACCGGGCCAGCTAGCATCGTCCCACCGCCTGTACACACTCCCAACCACCAACCCCAACTATAAACAAAATGAGATTTACCCAGATCTGGAGAGAAAAATGGCGTTTTGCCTTCAACTAGCTTGCTACGATCAAGTTGCTTCTTTTCATATAAAACTTTATCAAAACCAACACATGCTGCTTGTGCTAGGCACGCAGGAAAATAACTTTCTATGCTGCCAATCACCTTGATCGCTGCTAAATTATTCTTGAAACTTTCAAAACCTCCAAAATCTTTATAATGACTATCGTAGAGCTCGAGCGCTTCGGTAAACAGTTTGTCGTTAAAATGATAACCTGCTTTAATAACCTCTATAGTTTGTTTTTTTAAGTAGTCGTGGAATTCATTAATAGCTTTCTCGCCATCTTCATCAGTCTTCGATTCACTGATATCTTCAAACACTTTTCTAAGTGCTATAGAATCATTTTTAATTCGTTCTTCTTCTTGCTTTTCATAGCCTTCAGGAAATTGCTCGACGTGCTGTTTAGCTAACGCTTCTTCGCCATTTTTTAACAAATTCATATAACTTTTTAGCATTTCAACCATTTCCTTATATTCGCCTACACTTGTGTCTTTTGCACCGGCGGCGATTTGATAAGCGGTGCCATAAATTTTTCGACCTGCATCATCAACCACAGTTCCTTTTATCAATAGTAAACGAGGATCACCTTTTATAATGGACTCCGCCTCCAATTTTTCACCCCGTACTACATGGGTTAAAAATTGATTTACACATTGCATAAATTGACTTGCAGGTTGTTGTTTAAAAAATAAATTCAGATCATAGCTTACACGAGATATAAAATATTGATCAGCCTCAGAAATGTATTCACCTATTTGCAGAAGAATCTCATCAGGAAGTTTTAGCAAGTAGCCATTTTCAGGTTGAGATACACGCGGTATGAGTTCTTGTTTCGCAGTGTTATTGTTATTGTTATTGTTATTGTTATTGTTATTGTTATTGTTATTGTTATTGTTATTGTTATTGTTCATTTCAACTCTTCTCGATTCCACCTCACACCTCGTTATTGTATTGATTATCTAGCTTGTGCAAAGTATACCAGTCAAGACTTAAGGATAGCTTAAATTTAAGCAATATGAAATGGAATCAATTTCGGATTAATTAACGGAAATATAGGTTAATTCAAGGCTAATGACTTAACCGGATCAGTTTTGAATAACTAATTACAACATAATAAAATGTTAAGTTTTACCTTGTATGATCTTAAAAACTTTCGCTAAAAAAGAGTATAGAATCATGTTGCATAACGAAAATTTTTTGAGCGTCACTCAAGAAGAAGAAATACGTTCAGCGATAATGAAAAATGATGTAGATTACATCACAACTAAAATTGACAAGGAATGGAAAACTGCAAATATATTATTGCGACCCTTTAACTCTTCACTATTAATTATAGCTGCTAATGAAGGCCAGGTTGCCATGGTCGAGGCTTTAATTCAAAATGGGGCCGATGCTAATCACTTTGATCGTATGGGAAGCTATGCCATCGATTACGCATCTTTAAAGGGACATTTAGAAATTGTCAAAATTCTTTTACCTCTCACTGACCCCTCCAACCTGGATTATGCACTAGCTTATGCTTCAAGTCAGAGTCAAAATCAAATTACTAACTTAATTAAACAAAAAGCTTTACCTAACTCTCATTGGATAGTACAAAGGGTCATAGAACTTCGTCCCAATCTAGCAAAAACAAACATCATGAAAGGTATCTGCAACGGTGTAGCCGAGGCTTCAGCATTAATTAGCGATATCGATCGTTTCAACAAAAACTTTGAACTGATGCGCTTAATTTTACCTAAAGATTTTAAAAGAAAAGCTACTGAGGACCACAAGAAATTGATTGATAGCTTACTAGCATTTCAAGATCCCGAATCATACTTACAAAAAAACTTAACGATAGATTTTAAGGGAATAAAAAATCTTATATTGAGAGTATGTGATTCCACTATCAATCAAATTGCACTTGTTCCAAAAATTAGTCCAGACTTTTCGGATGAAGATTTAAAAGAGAAAGGAGGTTCCACCGCTATTGCATTGTTGTCAGGTATATATACGAAGAATGAATTAGTGAGTCGTTATTTACGACCACTTCGGGAATTTTTTGATACACTTTCAGCTAACCAACAACCGGCCTATTTCCATATAAGTCTGGCAGCGGTTACCGCTTCTCACGACAGTCATGCAATTGCTATTCGGTATGACTTCAAATCAAAAGATTGGATATTAGTCGATTTCAACCAATACCCCATCGCAAATCGTATAGGAAAAGATGATGACGAAATGGCAAATAAAATTTTTATACATTTAGTTCAATGTAGCGATGAATCAATTGTAAATCCGAGAATTGCATTTTCTTCTAAGGTGTCCGTTGAGAAAAATTTAGTTGATTTCATAAGCCCTCACATAGTCAAATGGGAAAAAGATATGAATGATCTTCACAACGTGAATGAACGAGCAAATATAGAAAGCAGCACAAAAGAATTCTGGATTAACGTTGCTGTAAGAGGTGGCAATATAGAAACAAGTAGAGCATTGATGAAACATACTACTTTTTTTAATCATCATAAATATCAAGCGAGAGATGCGGCAACAGTTACTGTAAAAGTTGCACTACCATTTATAATTGCCCAACTTTTGCAAGGATCATCTTTAACTGAAACCCTGAGATATTCAATGTGTTTCGTATTAATATTTGTTCTTGCCCTTTCATTACGCGATCGAAATGAAATTCGGTGCGCTGGAAAACTAAGTGAGGCATTTCCTGAAGTTTTAAAAAATAGACAAAATTTTACTGTTAACAATAATCATGGAATTGAATTTCAGGAAGATCAAGAAGACTTGATACGGATGAAAAAATTTGCATAGCGAAAAAACATTTATTAGCTACCGAGTCCCCACGAATTTTTCGCCAATTATATTTATACGAAATTATTTTTATTGTTATAAAGTAACTTTGCTCTTTGGAATTTCACTTTCTTAATCGTGAAAGAATCATATCTATTAACTCATCAATTAGTTAAGGCCCCTTTTTATTTTAATTTTCATAACCAAATCCTAGAAAATTGGGCATAAAGCTCCGCGAGATAAAATGGATTATATCTTGTGGCAAAAAAAAGCCTACAGAGACAAGTCAACTATGCCGCTACATTTAAATCTAATAATTGCATTTTTTCAAAAAAACCTAATCCGTCGATAATCCCTAATAATCCTGGGAATTGACTATGGTAAACATTATTTAGTTTTTTAATAACATCAATAAGTTTTGGCTCAGAGTTACCTACAGCAATGCTTTTTAATCCTGTTTGAAAAAGTGATAAGTCATTTAATGAATCCCCACAAGTAACTGCGAGTTCATTATCTATTCCTAAGTAATCGAGTAGATTTAATAATGTGGAACCTTTATTGACTCCTCGTGGCAAAATATCTAAATACATATCGCACGATAAAATGACATCAAAACCAGCATTCTGGATTTTTTCCAAAGTTTTATGCTGCAAATGATTTTCATCATAATAATAAGCAACTCGGTAAGGCGGGTTTAAAGGTTGTAACTGAAGGCCAATTTCATCACGTAATAGCGCTTTGATTAAGTCATTACCATTATTCCATTTTTGTATGATTGGATTTTGTAAATAATCAACCGTATGAAAATGATCACCATCAACAATATGTGTCCCATGATCGCCAATAAT
Organism: Gammaproteobacteria bacterium; assembly: GCA_013816845.1. Classification (NCBI taxonomy): domain Bacteria; kingdom Pseudomonadati; phylum Pseudomonadota; class Gammaproteobacteria; species Gammaproteobacteria bacterium. Next base: position 282,709 of record JACDDU010000002.1, on the reverse strand, counting down.
AAAGTGTGGACTTGGTAAATATCCCTCTTTACAAAATTGTTTTACGGTCTCAACAGGCCTGCCAGTAACATAAATTAAGAGAATACGTTCACGTAAACGGAATAATTGGTTATATAAAATGTTTTTTGTCTGATGATCTCCTTCTAATAAAGTACCATCAAGATCGGTGGCTAATATTAACTCATGATTATTATACATATCGTACTTCCTTCATATTTTATTATTGTATTAAATTAAATCAGGAGGTTGGCTATGTTACGATTCCATTATGATTAAACAGCGGAGTCTATCAAAAATTAATTTTTTTAAAAAGACTAGCGTAAAAACCCTAACTATAAATTGTAAATTTCATCTTATCCCATTCAAATTAGGTCTATTTTTCAATAAGGAATTCTATTTCCACTAAATCAACCAAGCTCTCTTTAGTATAGAAATATTTTGTTTGTCAGTTGGTGAAATATTTGTCTCCTTAAGGCACTACAAACATTTGGAGGAAAAAAATAAAGTTATTGACAAAACGCTAATAAATTATTTACAGGATATATTAATGCGTTTCCGCCGTATCAAACATGGAGTAAGCATTAACACTGTAAGTCCTTCGCCAAATACACAGCTTTTGACCATCATGCAAAACATTCAAGGCTTCATTAACTAAAGCAAATTGGTGAAGATGACTTACAACGACCACCTTCGGTGCTACTAAATGAACGGCAAAGTACCTAAGTCTCATCTGTAAGTAAAAACAAATTTTTTATAGTGTATCTTTGCTGAATGACATATAAAAACGTTGAGAACATTTACAAATAATTATTACATTCATTGTTATGAGACAATTTAGTAGTGAGAATATCTAAATAATTTAAATTGATTTTTTCTATCTATTATTTAGATAATGCTAAACTTCAATATTTCTTTAAATATAATATAAAGACAAAATTATGAAACGTTTCAGATTTCCCTTTACCCCCTATCCGGATGGTATTTTTGCCGTATTATTTTCTCATGAGCTTAAGCTTAAACAAGTCTTATCGGTTATATTTATGAACCAAAAGCTTGTACTTTTTAGGACAGAAACAGGCGAAGTAGGAGCAGTTGATGGATTTTGTCCGCATCTCGGTGCTGATTTGGCTTTTGGTTCGGTTAAAAAAGATGCTTTGCAATGCCCCTTCCACGGTATGAGATTTAAAACTGACGGTACTTGTGCGACAAAAAATCGAGACAACGAAATAGGGAAGTATCAACTTAAGCACTGGGGCGTTTTTGAGAAATATGGGTTAATTTTTTTAACTCATAATCCTACGTTGCGAGATTTACATTTGACTTTTCCAGAATGGAACTTCGCCGAATGGGGCAAGCCTATTCAATATCAGTTTAAAATTAAATCTCATCCGCAAGAAATTCTAGAAAATAGCGTCGATCAATTGCATTTTTTCCAAGTACATAAATATCTAAGTGCAAAAACTATTGAACCGATAAATATTTTTGGCCATGAGTTCATTATTAATTATCGACTTGAAAGAAAAGGAGGAATTTTTGGTGAAAAAAAGAAAATTAAGTTGTATTTAAATATTCATGCGTATGGTTTAGGAATGTCACATGCTACTATTTCAATCCCCCAATATAATATGCAATTGAAACAAATTGTGTTTCCGACACCCATTGATGGTGAATTTATTCACATCAGGTCACTAACTAGCGTCAAGATCATAGAGAAGATTGCATTTCTTCCGCGGGGATTGACACCTTATTTTTTACGTAAGCAAATTGCTAATTTCTTAACGCGTCTTGCATCGAGACAATTTTTAAAAGATTTTATACCCGATTTAGAAATATGGGAAAATAAAAAATACGTTGAACGTCCAGAGTATCATTCCCAAGATGGCGAATTTGAAAAATATCGCGCATGGGCTAGGCAATTTTATCGGGATGATATTAAGTAGCGGCCTAAAATAAAAACGCCAGCAAATGGAAAAATTAACCAGAGTGAGTTGGGCATGATGTAAAATAATAATAGGTCGTAACCACTATTATGTCCTATATTTTTAAAACCACTCACGGCCTCTAGTAAAAAGACTAAAATTGTTTTAGTGCCAGTTAATAGCAGTGCACTGAAAGCAAATAGGATGGCACGATTACCTTTGCATCTGTAATTGTAATATAGTGCTATTATCCCAATTGCTATTTCCAACAAACTCATAATTTGTTGTGCGACGAGAAAATCGTTATGAAGATCAGTATAACTAGGATCAATGGTGATGTATTTGGCATAGGGTAGCCATACCCAGGCAAGGCTACCACCGGGCAAAGAGGCCGGTCGTGAAAAAAGAAAGCCGGAATCCCAAAGAATAATCATCATACTGAGAATTAGCCAGACAACAATCCAGCTTGGGAGTTGAAGCGATCTTTGTTGTTTTTGTGTATTCATATTTTTCCAAAAAAATGCATATTTACCCAAAAATTTATACAAATTGTCCGCACCAGGTACGATACGGAATAATCAATTTACGCTCAGCCTCCGTCAAAATTGGATTGTCTATGCGAGTCTGTTGCTCCCAGAATCCATGCCCTTCATGTTTATGCTCCTGACGTAATCGCCAAACACAACCCACAAAAATTAGCCGTCGCATTAATCTCCGCCACATGCTTAGTTTTTCACTGGGCTCTAACAGTCTTACAAATGTCGTATATAAAGTTCGCGTTGCCGTAATGGGCGTACACCAAATTAAATCATGCAATCTTATCTGTAAATTAAAAATATCGATAAATGAATTTGTCAAACCATGGCCATGCAAAGTTGAACTATATCGACTGTTGATTTCCTGCGAAAGCAAACTAAACGGATAAGGTAGCGACTTTTTAAACAAAATAGAATGACGTTTGAATGCATGCGAAATGGATATCATCGGTCCTTTTTGTTCAACCGGCGTTGTTTTGACATCATAGACATGATGCCATTTATATAAATGGCCCACGTCGAAATTATCTTCGTTAATAGTTTCAATCGATACATTGAATTCAAACGTACTGCGCACATAGTTTTTGCTCATTACTGAGAATACTTCGATGGGAATAGACCAATCAGGCTCTTTAAGTTCCGGATCGTACCAAGCAATAACAAAGCCATTCAATTCTTGTAATGGAAAATAACGTAAAACTTTCTTATGGCAAGTCGGAAGTACCTTTTGCCCTGTAGCAACGCAATCACCTTCGCCATTGTAAGTATAATCATGCGAAAAACATTGCAGATTTTCACCCCTCACTTTCCCTAGTTTAGCTAAATTACTTCCTAAATGCGGACAAACGGCAGTGCTCATGTTGAGTACGCCCGACTCAGTTCGCCACAAAATTACTTGTTGATCAAAAATTTTCTTCTCTACAATCTGTCGCGATTTTATTTCAGAAGACTCAGCACAAAAATACCATCCTTTGGGAATCATTGTTTATCCTTAATATTTGAATTGCTGGCACCAATGACGGAATTTCATAATGGGACCGTCGCCTTTTACCAGCAAAGGAGTAAAGTGAAAACATTTATTTTCCCAAATGGGGATATCTTGGCAAAAATCACGAACAATATTTTTATGAATCGCCCAATGTAGAATAGGAAGAAATAAAAATTTTAAAGGAAGTTTGAGGTGATTTGAAATAGCTACGCCTAAACGAATTTTTACATGGCCAGTATGGATAGGAGTAGTTACAACCACCATACGCACCTGCATTTTTAATACCGAAACATTAATATGCGTATGTGCGCATCCTAGACCATGTAAACGTACTTCAAACTCAGCAGATAATGCTTTTCCTCTCGGAATAAATGGATTTTTACGACGAATGCGGTGTCTAACCGTCATGCAATGTTTATCAAAAACTGGCGATTGTTCTAAGGTAATTTGTTTAAAACCATGTACGATGGGAAAATGCGACAGATCTATACTATTTTCGTATACTTCTTGTGGGTGTGTGCGCGCAGTTAGTTGGTAATATCGAAAAGCTGACCAATTTGTTTCATCCAATATAGGCACTTGCCAGCTGGGTGGTATTCCTTGTGGGTGATGCCAGGCATAAATGATTCCATTTCTTTCTACAATGGTATCGGTTTTATTATTGAATTGAACCATGCCCACTTCTGAGCGTGACAAACAGTAGGGGGTATCGGCAAGAACACCGTGCATGACTTGATTTCGTTTCAATTCTTTACTCAAGGCAACAGCAAACCAGCCCATCAATCTATGATTTAAGCTATCAGGCAGCTCTGCATTCATTTGTTAGTTTCTACATAAAATTGCTTAGCCCATTTCCTGATGCGAACAATATTACCTTCATTTTGGCAAAGCAATGGTTTACTGCGATAAATTTTGCTTTCCCAAACGGGAATATCCCGAGTAAATTCAATTTTGACATCTTTAGGAATAACTTTGCGAAGGATAAAATCTTTAAGAAAATTGCCTGTCTTTTTAATCGCAACGCCCATGGTAATATCAACATATTCTTGTTCAATCGGTGTTGTCATGAGCAAGACTTTTAAATCAATGCCGCTTTCAGTTGCTACATTTGCAACCACAATCCCCAGACCATGATAAGTAATATCCATAGAAATGTTACTGACCATACCCATGGTTTTTTTTCTTGAATGCATAACAACATTAAATTGATGATCGCTTATCTTAAAATGACTGAGTGTGGGAACATCCTTGTAAGTATGAACTGTACAAAAATGTGATAAATCTAAGGCGTTTTCTGCAATTTCTTGGGCGTGTACTCGGGCACGCCAGGAAAGATAAAATGGCGCTTGCCATTCCTGACTGTTGAATTCCAGGATCTCAGGAACTTCAAAATAGGGGGCATGATGGTTTTCATCATAAAAACAAAAAAAATTGCTATTCTTTTCCACGGCTGGAAAAGTATATTCAGGATTATGTATATCATAAAAAACTAAGCCATTATTCCTACGATTTAATTTTAATTCTCGATCGAAGGCATATATTTTTTTCTCCTGCATTCCAATTCGATACCAACCTTTTGGAAAGGGTGTGAAGGGGTAACGGTAACTCATGACTCTACTGCAGTATTAAACAAAACTTCAAAACGTCGTTTTGCTTTTTTTCTAATAAAAAATGATCGGAAGATATTAATAAAATTCTTTTCAATTGAAGCTGAAAATGAAACAGAAAATTCATTACTATTGACGGGTGTGGCAGTTACAAAAAGTGAAATGTGGTTGTGTTTTGATTTCACTATAAATATTCCTGAACCAATAGGTTTAAAGCTAAAAAGTGTTTTTGCTTTTTCTATTATTTTTTGCAATTCATGATTTTTCATACGTGTTGTTAAAAAATCTTTAATAGAAAATTTTTTAAGACTCAATAAATCGATATCTCTTGATTCTAGTTTTGCCTTAGCATTAACATCCTCGCGATCCAGATAAACAAAGACAAGTGAATTCATTTCTTGCACTGGGTAACTTTGCAGCTTAGCCCGTTTAGGAATTTTTTTACAATACGATATTTCTACGCATTGACCCGTGGCATTGTACTTCCAACCGTGAAAAGGACAAACGAGTAAGTCATTGACTATTTTACCCCCAACACCAAGATGAGCTCCTAAATGTGGACAATATGCATCAAACACGTTGATTGAATTTTTTGAGTCTCGATAACAGACAAATGAAGTGTCAAAGTAGTTAAATGTATATACTTTGTTTTTTTTAATTTGTGCTGATGCAGTGAAATAGTACCACCCTTGAAGAAAATTTTTATTCATTTTCAAAATCCATTGATTGATTGCTAAAAATTTGGGTAAATTATAAAGTTATTGCGTGCAAAAAACAATAATACTTCGTGTCATCTCAAGTATGAAAAATGTATTTACTGAATGTAATGAAATCAGAGTAAAATTTTTAGCGTGACTCGGAAGATACATTAGGCTAGGTTAAAAAAATAGGAAGCATGAAGTCGTTCTAAAAGTGAAAATTTTGAATTATATTGATGCTCTGTTAGCCTTACAGATCAATTGATTACCACTAAGCCAACACATTACTAGATATCAGCCAAACAGATAAGCAAAAAAAAACCCTTCGAGCAACCGTAACCTGGGTGAGCGCAGGGAAACTAGGATAACCCATAACAACTAAACCCACTATCAAACCTATCCTCCTTATAGCTCACGTGCCCAATCGCAAGATAGCATTTCCTTTTTTACATAACGATGAAATGAAAATACCGCCAATCAACGACATTCTTAACCAAAGCATGTTTAACATAGGGTGTAACGAACATAATTTATATATATTTTTCTAAACCAGCATCATCCTCAATTGTGTACTCCCAAAATCTCCGCTGCCATAAGTTATATTCACCACGATAATCTATTAAAAATTTAACTCTCTTTAACAATAATGGTGCTGGTTAATAATCTCTTGATACGTAGTCATCTTACAAAAATAATTATCATCTTCCAGTGGAAGCTCCCAGATGCTTGATTGCTTTCGCTTAATGTAGCAGTAAAAAAATATGATCCGACTTTGATGCGGTTTCTACGGAAATAGACCATGGGGATTTTCGGGTTTAAGATTTTTATAATAAAAGAGTTTCCTGGGTTACGCGCTTTGCGCTCCACCAGGCTACGGCTGCCCACCCAGGCTACGACTCACACGGTTTGCTACCAAGCCATAAGGGCGTTCGGTGGCTCACGGAATAAATAAACTATGAGGACTCCTGTTGGATCCATCTTGACCATAATATATCTTTAATGTATAGTGTTGGCACAATTCTTTTTCTAATCCTGGCTTATAATAATATTTAAAAAAATTAGCCTAATTTTGCAATTCGCAACATTTTATCATTTTGAAGAAGCAATCACAGGTCCACTTGAGCAAGCCGAGAAGAAAAACCATGTTGTAAAGCCCCATGCTTTTGCCAAACTTCTTCAAGACATTGAAAAAGGAAATCCAAATGCGCAATCTGCGCTTGGACAAGAATATTTACATGACGGTCGAGTCAAACATAGTGATCAAGATGTACTACAAGGGTTAACAAAACTGCTGAGCTAGGCAACATCGTAGCACAAAAAGCATTGCAAATTTTTAAACAATTGCGAGATCAAAATGGAAGTAATCATATTTTATTCTGTAATTTTATTGATGATATCAATTACTGCAGTTGTAATAACCATCCCGATAATTACAGCATATTATTCTCTGCGCCCTATTTATCTTAAAATAATTTTTATATTCTATCTTTTGTTCACTATATTCATTGCAAGTCATATATCTTATTGGACATATATGGCTGTAACAATGAACTCTTCAGCTGAAATACCGGTATCAAATACCCAGGGGAATGGAATTGAATTACATTTTGTTGCCAACCAACCCGGTAACTACGCCATTAAGCTTCATGTTATGGATGGAAACGTGTTAAAGGAAATTAATGATTGCACTTTTGGCAGGATGAGCGACAGTAGAAATAAACAAGCTGTGAAATATTGCGAAGAAAATTATGGCAAAAAAAATATAACAATTTCAATTAACGGTGTTAAGAAAACTTCGAATGGATTATTTGGAATTATTTTCTTCGCTGGATCAAACCAAGCCGTTCTAAATTCATTTGATGCTCATCAAGATAAAACATACTATATTAAAGTTACTTTTGATAAAAAGATGCAGAAACTATTAAATGCTGGTTCGTCTATTACCATCCAACCATCTGGCCTCGATGCAGCTACTTTACTCTACGCATCCATTTGCATTTATCTACCCTTCATTTTACCAGCAATCTTTATGTTATTTTATATCAGAAAGAAATTAAAAAACTCACTAAATAAATAAGACTATGGGTCTAGCAAGGTATGATGAGCGCAGTGCCCAACTGGAAAGTTGTTATGGGATGTAAAGATGGCATTCTACGTATGTTAAAAGTTTGGTAAAGCAAGCGTACCTTAGGTGTAGCGCAGCGAAACCCAACCTTGGCGGCCATTTGCAGGCAGCGTAACCCATTAACACCCAAACCCATTATTCGCCCTTATTCTCTTCAGGATCCCACTTGCCATTTACGAGACAGCATTCCTTTTTTTACCTATCAATGAAATGAAGAATTACGCCAATCAACGGTTTCCTTAACTAGCCCAAGGTTAACAGGATTGTAATGAATATTATTTATAGTTTTCTAATATAATGATAGGATTTCCTGGGTTACCCGCTTTGCGCTCCACCCAGGCTACGAGTTGTTATCATGTTTAGTAAGCTAGCTGTCAGTGAAATTGTTGCATTATGTTGGGATCAAATGGATTGAAAGAATTGAGTATTAGAAATTAGCTTATATCGTTTAAATTAATTATTTAAGCTTGGATGCTAAGGAACTTTAACGGCACAGTTATGTTTGAAATGATTTTCTTAGTTTTTGTTTTTTTAAGAGGTAACTTGGTGAAACTATTCATTGTAAATAGAAAAGACTTTTACAACTGAATGGGATGCATCGATTTTAATAGGAGCTGTCCCGATCCAAGCATAACCTTCTCTCCCTTATTAATAATCTTCTACTGAATGGCTTGTGGTTTATTTGCTACAAAGAAAAATTTGCAAACTGAAACTACAGCAAGAAATATATTTCTTGCTGTAGAGAAGAGAACAACAGCGATACTGTAATTCAAAGCTTCATTAATTTTAAGGTAGGTATTCAGCAATAATTTTTTTCATAATTTCTTGATATAGATTTGGTCTGACTGATTTATGTAAATTAATAATTTTTCTAGATAACGGCAATGATGGTTCGATGTTTGTTCCAGAAACTACATCACAAATTACTTCTTCTGGTGACTGGGTGTAGTAAGCAACTCCTTCCAAAGAATATTCTCCGGATAATAAAATATCACTAATAACAAAACGTAAAAAATTAGCATCAAGCATCGTATTCTCCATTTCTTCATTAAATTTCATTAAACAAAAATAATTTTTGTATTCCGCTTTAAGGATTTTTTTGATTTCATCACAAACCAGCGTGAAAAGGCCTGCTTCGGCAATGAATTTTTCTTCTCTTGAAAGTTTAGCTTTGTAAGTCCCTATTGAATTACATAAAAGTGGAATTGCTGACATGATGATTCTACTAGCTCCTATTTCATTCCGATAAAATATTACTTTCCATTTTTTTTACAATTGCATTTTACCCAAATTTCATTTGGATTAAGTCATGCACATGCTATTATTGGTAAAAATTATTCTTAAGAGATAGAATGAATAACTAAATATGAATAATTTTATTCAATTAGACCCTTGCGAGGATCGCTTGTCAAGTTACAAATGAATATTATTATTAATAATTACTAGGAAAGATATGAGTAAGCAAACGCTTAGCGAAAATTTAAAATATCTTATAAAGCTTCATAATGGGGTTTCTATCCTTGAGCTAGCAAAACGTACGCAAATACCCCAGCCGACGTTGCATCATATTTTAAATGGGGAAACCAAGAAACCCCGAAACCATGCTTTGGAAGCGCTTGCTAATTTTTTTTCAATATCCGTTGATCAACTTATCGGTATTACGCCCTTACCAATTATTCCCAATGCACTCAAAAATAGTCTGAAAATTTCCACAGTGCCAATTATTGAGTGGGAAATGATAAAACATTGGCCGCAAAAAAATATGCATTCACACCACTATAAAGAAATTATTTTGGATAAAAAAGTGGATCGGAATTCTTTTGCGATAATAATGAAAGACTCTCAAATGGAACCTATGTTTCCTGAAAAATCGGTATTATTGTTCGATCCAAGCAAAACACCGAGAGATCGAGATTATGCAATTGTTTGCTTAGCTAAAAATAATCTCATTATTCTGAACAGACTATTTATAGATGGTTCAATATACTACATAAAACAAGATCAAGAAGACGGAAACGCGCAACTTACCAAGCTAAAACAGGACCAGGACAAAGTGATTGCCATACTTTTTGAAGTAAGATTACAATTTTGACATTTTTATTTTGTAGAAGAAAAGCTAAATTGTTTATTGGGTAAGGATATCTGTTTTTCATCCAGCCTAAATATAAATGGATTGAAATTTGTATTGATATCGTAGTGATCAACCTCTTCAACTTTCTTAAGATATTTCACCAGTAACCATGCGGGAAAAACAAGAATCAGTGCGCCACACATTTTCCATAAATACCCGGATATCATCATCCATACCAAATTACTAGAAGATATCTTTCCATAGTAATTTAAAATATCTACAATGATTGTAAGAGTTGCTTGTCCAAGCCCTGCTGATACCAGACTTCTTCCTATAAAAAACTTACCACGCCAAGCTATCTTCCATTTTGCTAAAAGGTAGACATTTACAAATTCACCCACCATCAATCCTACTAGACTTGACACCACATATCTTAGCGTGGGATCAAAAACGAGCCAGTATGCTTCTTGATGTTTGAAATACTCTGGTGAAGAAAGGTGAGATATTCCCGTAACTACTAGAGCAAAAATAATTTCTGCTAGAACACCTGTCCAAATAAATAAACGAGGATATGAATATCCATACACCTCCCCTACTATTTCACAAATGCTAAAAGTAAACCCAAATACGAAAATCCCGCCAGGCACTAACAAATTACCTATTAACGCCAGCTTCCCCGCTAAACAAACAGTAGCTAACAAAAATGTTAAATAAATCCCTAAGAAAAGAAATGGGTATTTATATTGCGATTGATTCGACAAAGTACCAATTGTATTTGACATTATTTAATACAATTTATTGTTGATTTAATCTTGAATTCTTTAACCGTATCTCGTATACCAGCTAAATATCCAATTCGGCTTGCATCAACAGGACTAAATTTTGCAAGTAATGCTTTGTCTTTAGATATTTCTGAGGGTGTTTTTTTAATAATATTTTTGTCACTTTTTGATTTTATTCCTAAAATATACTCATCAACTTCATCTTGCAACTGTTGTACTACGACAGAATAATCCGGCTTCATTCTTTCAATTGTAGCCATGTATGTTAAAGTTCTTATAGTTTTTTTATCAAAACATTGTATCAGCATATTATCTGTAACAATATCACTTATATTTTTTTCAATCACATGTCTGGTTGAAAGCTGAATTACTGCTCTAATATATCCACTTTTTTTACATTCATAAATATCAACTATTTTAGCTTGCTCTTTTACTGCTACATCATTAATAAATTCTTTTAACATTGACCCCAGCCTATCCATTAAGCTAACTTTCATTGTCATAATTATCCGTCCAAATTAAAATCGATGTTTTGCTCGACGTGCTTCAACACCTACGCTTTCTTTTCCATCCAACAACAAATCATCAGGAAATTGGCCTTTTCGATCAATATATGAAGAATTAACAATATCAAAACTATTTCTTTTAAGCGCCATCTCAATAACATCTTTACTAATCCAGTGGACAAATTTTGGAAGAAGGGCTACTCGTCCACTACTTTCAAAACTACTTGCATCAGTAATTTCGCCAGGCCACTCAATTTCAGCCGAAACTCTTTTTTCATACTCAGGAATAAAAGTTTTCCAATTTTTTAAATACGGAGTTTCACAAATGATATAAACCCTGCCACTAGGTTTTAATAGTGGCTCTATTAGTGATAATGCCTGATCTATCTTTTTACCAGGAAAAAAATGTAACACTCGACAAATCAAAATTGCGTCAAATGAATCGTTAGGCAGTCCGGCCAATTCTTCTGGGAAGGAACCCGGGAGAAGTATTAAATTTTCTTCATCGCCCGTCACAGAACTTGCGCTTTTTTTTATTCCTTGTAAATATCTATTTCTGATTACTGCAAGGTTTTTTGCTTCAATGTCATTACAAAATACTTTAACTACCGATGAGGTCACCTGTAAAGAAGCAGCTCCAAATGCAGCACCAATTTCGAGTACACTACCTCCTTTCTTTTTCAATGATTTTGCGTGTTTGATAAATTGCTGAGAATAGGAGTCACACGGAGTAGTAGTAAATCCACCAGATGAATTATGAGTTTTAAGAAATTTGCCGGTCTCTTCTTTTAGTTCTGGCATAAGAACTGCATTCATTTTATGTTCATCAATAACTACATCGTTACTTTTATCAATAGCTGATTTCAATGTTGCAGTAACATGCCAAGGCATTGGGCTACTTAATTCTATTCCCAGGCCAATTGAATCATGCACTTTTATAAAATGATCTTTAGTTTGTTCGATTTGTGACATATAAGAAAGTAGAAATGCTATCGTAGGTGTACCAAAATGAAGTACCCAGCGCTGCATTTTAATAGTTAGGAGATCTTTTTTTAATTCGGACTCTGATGGAAGAAACTGGTAAAAGCCCTCAAAAAGAATAGTCATTCTAGTCATTTTTAAGGAACTTTCACTTTTGTTATCATTAAAGATAATTGATAGATTATTTGCGAAGTTTTGAATTGCGTCTTGGGATATATTATTTTCAAATTTTCTGCTTATTACCGAAATAATCGAATTATAAAATTGTTCGAATTTCATACTGATCCTTAGCAAATACCACCCTTTTATTTTTGGGAATTGTATATCTCGTAATAACGGTTTTCAATAAAGTTATTCATTCTTTAGCTTTTTTAAGTGTAATTTTGAAAAAATAAAAGCTTTAGAAGCTCAATAATCGGCCAAAAAGATGTGCCAATAACAAATGATTGGCCCGTACGGTGCAAGACTAACACAATAAATTTCTTAATTTTAACTGCCTTGCCCTCCTTATTTAAGTAAAGTAACGTCCTATAAATTCTAAAGTATTGAATTCATTTTTCTTATTTATTAGACATAAATATTTATCCGATAAAATTTCTTATGTTGTAAGAAAATTTATATATTCCTGAGTATGAGTGGGTACGTAGATTTGAACTGACCCCGATTCAGTAGACACCAAATTTGATAGAATCAACCATCAAAAGAGGTGTAACCAATGAGTAAGTACGACAAAGAATTCAAAGATGAAGCAATACGATTAGCATTATCATCCGCACAACCAATAGCCAAGACAGCTCAAGATTTGGGAATAAAAGAATCAGCACTTTACAGTTGGATTAGTGAAGAAAAAAATAAAAATCAAACCATTACTGATGAAAGCGGTAATCAAACCAATCTCATTGCAGAGTTAAACCGTTTGCGTAAGGAAAATGTCCGCCTCAAGGAGGAGCGGGAAATATTAAAAAAGGCGACGGCATTCTTTGCAAAAGAAGCGAAATAAAATTCCGCTTTATTGACGAGAATAAAAAAATATTTCGTATTCAAACGATGTGCAGGGTGCTGTCGGTGTCTCGTGCAGGGTTTTATGCATAGTGCAAGAGGCCAGAATCGCAACGTAAATGCAACGATAAACGCTTTCTAACCATCATTAAGGATAGATTTAAAAAGAGCCGTAAAACCTACGGTTATCGTCGTATACACGATGATTTTGTCGATTTAAATGAACTCTGTGACAAACATCGCATCGCGCGAATAATGAATGAAAATAATATTCGCCCAAAAACAAAAAGGAAATTCAAAGTGACAACTGATTCAAAGCACAATAAACCTATTAGGTAATCATCTTAATCGACAATTTAATGCTGATAAGCCAAATCAGCGATGGACTACAGATATTACCTATATTCCGACTGTTGAAGGCTGGCTTTATCTTTCGGTGGTGATGGACTTATATTCTCGCAAAATTATAGGTTGGTCGATGTCTGATAGAATGAAAGAATCACTGGTAATTGATGCGCTCAAAATGGCTTTATTTAGGCGTAAAATTAACTCCGATGCATTACTTCACTCGGATCGTGGCAGTCAGTACGCATCGGATAATTTCCAGCAAATGCTGCGTCATAATCGTATTAAATGCAGCATGAGCCGCAAGGGCGACTGCTGGGATAATGCCGCAATGGAAAGTTTCTTTCATACATTAAAAACAGAATGCGTTTATCATGAAAAATATTTAACTCGTGATGAAGCAAAGAAATCTATTTTTGATTACATCGAAGTATTTTATAATCGGCAACGCAAGCATTCATTTATTGGATATAAATCGCCCGAACAATATGAGCTTGCAAGTGGACTTTAGAAATTAGTGTCTACTAAACTCGGGGCAGATCACCCTTCTTGATTTTTATTGGATACGATCCTTACGTCAAAATTTTCTAATACAAAAGAAATAAGCTCGTTAAAACTCTTCCAATCGTCAAACCACAATGGCTGCATTTGCAGTTTGGTATTTCTATTTCTGCAATAAGAAGTATTGCTTTTCATAAAAATCTAAATTACTGATTGCGAAACCGTTTCTCTATGTCTTTAGCATTTCACGAACAAGCGGCTCAGCTTCTTTATTTCTTGCTAAGAAATAGTTGCCATAGCCATCATCGTGTACCAATTCATATTGGATACCGCGACTTTCCAATATCCATTTCCTAGCACCAGGACCGTCATTTTTTTTTTAAAATTTTTGTATCGTAATATTTTTCCATAAAATGAATTAATTTATCGAAACCGTCCCAATCAGGTACATCCAAATGGTGGCGGAAAGACGGCCATTTTCATCTTGATCAAATAAAATATAATTTTTCAAACTATTCCTTATTTGTTATCACTGAATCGACCATTATTTTTAAATCGGGATAGTATTATCGCTAACCTCTTTTTCTTCATCTTCTTAACGTAAACGCATTTCTATATCTTTTGTGATTTCTCGTATTAATGGTTCACTCTCCTCAGTTCGAGCAATAAAATAATTACCGTAACCATCATCATGGATTAGTTCATACTGCATTCCATTAGTTTCAAAAATCCAACGCCTCGCATCAGGGCCGTCAATCCTTCGGATTATTTTTGCATCATAGATTTCAACTAAAAATTCTACTATATGATCAAAGCCCTCCCAAGATTCAATATCTAATATTAAGGCTTTTAATCCACGCTTTTTCCTTGGAGTACAGGATATAATTTTTCATATTGTGTTTCTTATTTACATTGAAGTCCTTTTTATAAGTCTACCAGTTTAATTACGTAGATCTATTTTAAGTTAAACGAATTAATTATTTATTCCAGCAAATAAATTGTTGATTTTGCGAAGACGACATTGCTTGAGTTAAAATATCAAAATTGAAATTAGGAAAATGTTGAAATAATTTTTCAGCTTTATCTGAAGCGACTTTACTCTGTGGAATTATAATCTTATCTGTATTCGTTTGCAAAATTAAAAAGACATCTTCCTCAAAAGGGCCGCGATCATTTGTTTCAATTACAAATTGCTGAAATTCGCTCCATGCATAAGTTTTACCAGTAGATTTGTTATCTACAACTTCTAATTTAGAATCATATATATTAATATCTAACGCGATGATATTATTCATCAAACCTATCTCCTATCTAATCTTATCAATTTATATTTATTATCTTATCCATTTCTTAGGCCATTTGTTAAAACGGAATTGTTCTTCGCCATTAATTAATAATGTATACAAAAACATTTTAACTGGTTTATTAATTCTAACTTGAAAATTTTTATTTTCATAAATAGTTTCATAACGATATTCTTCATCAACACCCAAGTCATCCCAAACAAGATGATATTGGAAGTAATCAGGATTATTACTTCCAATTGGCTCAGGTTGTATATCTTTCAATCTTTCTTTTAAATCTTCGCCAATTTTAATAATTAATGGATCACTATCTACTCCAAGCGAACGCAATGAATTCCCAAACCAATCATCGAAAATCAATTGATATCTAACACCATCAGTTTCTAACGTACATTTTCTATTAAAAAGCCCATCATAACTATCGACAATCTGGGCTGAATAATAAATTTTCAAAAAACTAATTAATTTATCAAATCCTTCCCAATCAGGTATTGGGTCAATATCGACTTCTATGGGTTGATTTTTATTTTTTAGAATTGTGACTTCTCTTTTCATAATTTTGGCCCATGATTTATACGAGTTAGCTCTAATGCCGCATCCACCTCCTTCCTAGTTCTTTGTGCGCTTTCTATAACATACTCCCATGTATTATCACCGACGAAATTTCGGTTATAAGCCTTTTGGATTAAGCTTCTTAAGCTTTTAGGGGGTTCATTCATATCTAACCATTCGGCAGCTGTTTGGTCCTTCATTAAAAGTCTTGCAGCCTCTTTCAGTTCATTCCGAATTTGATACGCAGCTAAACCTTTATCTTTTATGGTCATATTATCCTTAATATTATCAGGAATTTTGTCCAACTGATTAATATACCAAATCCTTGCGACTACGATATCAAGGTAAGAAACTTAAGCAGTTAATTAATAATGAAAATATTGCAAATATTATTGAGTTTCATGCGAAAAAAGCATAACTTAACTATACCCCAATGGGGTTGACAATATACCCCGCTGAGGTATACTTATGAAAAGGATGATTGATCATGTACCAAACGGTTGCCGAAATGCCAGAATATATCAAACAAGCAAGCAACTCTATGGATGAAGCTTCAAGAGAAAGCTTTATTAATTACATTGCACAAAACCCTCTTGATGGCGACTTGATACCTGAAACTGGTGGCGCACGTAAAATACGATGGACAAGCAATCAATATCAAGGAAAGCGCGGAGGCGCCAGAATTATTTATTACTATTATAACCAGCATATGCCCATTTTTTTATTTACTGCATATGCTAAAAACGAAAGAGCTAACTTAACAAAAGAAGAAAAAAAGATGCTAAAGACGATAATAAAATCTATCGTAAAAATATACGGAGGAACACATCATGAGTAAAATTGGCGAAAGCTTATTAAGGGGCGCTCAAGAAGCTTTAGAATATGCTAAAGGCAATAAAAAACTATCTAAGACTCATCGAATAAACATACCTGAGAAAATAGATGTGAGTGCCATTCGCGAAGAATTAGATATGTCACAAGATGTATTTGCAGCAAATTTTGGCCTTAAAAAAAGAACCGTTGAAAAATGGGAACAAAGCCAACGCAAACCAACAGATGCAGCAAGAGCGTATTTAACTGTTATTGCTCGTGATCCCCAAGCTGTTAGAGCGGCTCTAAGTAGAAGCTCAGCTTCAGTGCATTCCCGCGCTTCGACTAAAAGAACTCATCATAAGGCGAAAACATAATGATCAAGATAGGCAAAGAAGTAATTAGCACATTAAAAGAAGCAAAAAGAACAGGATTAGTGATTCTGCCTACTTTTCTTAATCTAAGAAAAAGCTACAAAAAAAATTATACCTTTCACAAAACAAGCTTTCCTCTAGTAAAAATAAAGATAATTGATTAATGGTAGTGGATGTAAGCCAAAATGAATTTCAATAATGGAAGTGCACACAAATTGAAAGATTAAAAAAATAAAGCGATCTGAAACTATTTAACGAACACAAACACCACCATCTATCGAACCACTACTTTTTAAGCAAGTTGATCCTGGACCACAATCAGTATTGAAGGAGCAAGTATTACCACTTGTGCCGTTAGGATCAGTTGGAGAATAAACTGGTTGCTGGTCATTACTATTCCTGGACTTATTCCACCAGCACACACACCATACATACTGCCTGAAGACTTAAGGCACTTACTCCCAGGGTTACAATCAGTATCAAACTCGCAACCCCAGCATGTATTTAAGCTCATGATTATTAGCAAGAAAAAAGATAATTTTTTCATATTATATCTCTGTCATTTATTATTATATCATTAAGTATCTATCTCATTTATTAATTCTAATTTTTGGATTTTAATGGAAGTTAGCATATGACTAATGAAGAACAAGAATCAACTTTTCATGATGAACTTGAAGGCATCTACAATACGACATTTAATATTTGCAAAACAGATAAGTTGCTTTATCACTACACTAATTATAAAAGTTTACTTGGAATATTATCATCAAAACAAATTTGGTTAACTGATTATCGATATTTAAACGATAGTTCAGAAATTCAATATTCTTATCAAGAAATCGCGCCCATCGTTTTCAACAATCTAAACCTTCTAACTATTATGCCACCAGAAGTTATGACCGGACTAAGCACGTTTTTAATAAACCACTTTTATAGGCATTATAATTTTTACGTATTTTCAATGTGTGCTCGCGATCATAATGGTTTAAACGAATTGACATCATTTAGTTAATGGACAAGTTAGTTTCTGTTCTTCAGTATCTAATTCAAGTTTTATCCAAAACCCTCTTACATCCTTAGTATAAGATTCATCTTCGACTTTCATTTTGGTAATTTCTGGCACTTGTAGGAAAGATGAAAATAGTTTAGTACCAAGAAACCTTGTATGCTGGCATGCGTATTTATAAATTGCATTCACTAATTCAGGATTTTTTGCGTTACAATCTTGATAATATTTCTCCGTCAAATTCCAGGCTTTCGCAGTTCTGCTTTTTTGATTTTTTTCAGCATGCATTTTTATTTCGTTAATTAGCTCAACTGCTGAAAGCATCTCCTTGCCTGCTAAAAAATTAGATTTAAATCCTACAGCATTACGTTGAGCAGAAATGCTTTATATATTTTCTTAAATGCACCAGCTTTAAGCACTTCTTAATCATCTTTTCTATCTTGCATCAAAAATTCCAATTGACATTAAACCTTACTGTTTATAATTTGCTTGTCATGGTACATATCTGCATAATATGATTTCACTGATTCTCGCATTGCATCTGATAATGGATATGTATATATAAATCTAGCATTCCAATTTTCAGCCAATCTATCGACTACGCCCTTTCGCAAATTATAAGGATCAAATTTATCGCCAAAAGCCCAAAGATGCAGGATTAAAATTGTATTGGCAAGCTTTCCAGAAGTTTTTGGCAGATAAGAAATAGCATTGCTTAAACTCAGCCAACGGCCGTAAGCATCCGCACCATTTAAATGAACGAGCTTTTGAGCAAGATCATGATTGGTGTGCCAACTAAACAATTTATCAACATATCCTGTTTTTTTAGGATATCTCTCAAGATAAGCTTGTCCTATGAGATGTATATGCTCATTCGTAAGAAGTTCAGGATTTTGCAAAATGCAATAGAATTTTTTTAATAAATCCTCTGTGAGCAACCCATATGGTAGGGCTTCACGCATCCATTCCAAAGTTTTTTTATCCATTTCTTGTTCCAACACATAATACTCCATTATATTCATGAATAGGGAGATTGTATTAATAATTCGTTAAATTGCAATAAAAAAGATATTATATTAAATTCACAATGGCCGGCATTTGCTTCAAACCACCGTATCTTCCGCCCCTTCCGGCATTAGTATCAAAAGCAGCGAATCGTTATACCAGCTTATTACAGGTAATATTAGACCCAGTGCGAGCCATGGCCATGTCAACTTAAATTCTATGGATCCAGTAAAAGTTGTTAATGCAAAGCCAATGAGAAACATAATACTAAAAATTTTGCATGGCACCTTAACAATTGGTCGGCATGAGTATAAAAAATGAAAAAGAATTATTTTAATTAAATGCATGCTACTTCCTATGTAAATTTTACTTTTATTTTATCATATTCAAATTGTTTTACCTTACTCACATAAAAAGCTTCACCTGTTTTTAGTTGCTGTTTAATCTCATCTGGATGCACGATAAATTGTTTATTGACGCGCACGCTACCCATGCTATCCTCTTTATCTTTCAAATTAAGCTGAGCAGTGAGTGTGAATTTATCTTGTGTACCCACCCAATTGGCAACATCTTCTGCGCTTAAATCATTAATAACTAATTTACCCAATACTTTTGAAAAGCTAGGAAAGCGTAAAGCAGGTAGTGCAAAATATACAACGCCATTATTTTCTATGCCTCGCACTAGTTCTTGTAAATCGATATAATTTAGACAAGCTACTACCTTTTTTAAATCAATATCTACATTCTTTTTTAATAATACCTTGAATGTGGTTTGTAAATAATCCTCAGCGATAGAACGATAATAATCACTAGACCATTCGTGTTTTAAGCTAATAATTTTATCTTTTAACTCGGTAAAGCCACCTTCGGTCAAAGGGTCGTAATGGTTATACTTTCCACAGTTGAATCCATAAAATTGACGGTTATTTGCTCTGCTAACGCCATAATCCAATCGATATTTGCAGAATCTGGTTTTGCATCGACAATAAGTGGATAGCCTTTTTGGATAGCACGTTTATAAAATCGACGGAGGGTAATAGTTTTTCCAGATCCTGTGGTGCCTAGAATCAGTGCAACTTGATTTAAATATTCATCAAATATAACTAATGCTCTACCTGTATACTTTGACACACCTATTACGGTGCCGTTAGCGCTATCGGTTGCAGAATTTAAAAAGGATGAAATCTTTTCATCCGACAACTCTTGTTTTTCCTGCCCTAAAATACCCTCTTGTAATTCTTTTAATTTCTCAGCATGAACACGCTTTGGAATCAAATCAATCACGCCCAATAATCCGCTGATAAATAATGGCAAAGACAAGTTATACGTGATGAGGTTATTAGAAAAAACGAGCAAGGCATTTGTATACCGCCCTGCAATTACATTAAATATTCTTATTTTATTCGCAAGAAACCTGCCCTATAAAGACATGAAAGCTGTTGCGACTAATTTAAAATCAATTTATCGAGCAGTCAACGTTGAGCAAGCTGAAAATGCTTTATTAGAATTTGGGGAAAAATGGGATAAAAAATATCCTGCAATTTCCCGCTCTTGGAATAAGCATGGGCACAACATGATTACTTTGTTTTCTTTTCCAGAGGAAATTCGCAAAATAATTTATACCACCAATGCTATTGAATCATTAAATAGTGTTATTCGAAAATCAATTAACAATCGTAAAATTTTTCCGAGTGACCAATCGGCTATGAAAGTGATATATTTAGCCATCCAAAAAGCATCGCGCAAATGGACCATGGCTTTGCACGATTGGAGAGCTGCTATGAATAGATTTGCTATTGAGTTCGAAGGCAGATTACCAGAGTAACAAAATGGCAGTTACACAAAATTAATTACAGTCTCTAATTTTTTTGAAGAACTACATATTAGGGGCCGAGTAGATTACCAACATTAGTTAATCATACCCTGACTGCACTCCTCTACTGTCAGGGTATATGAAATAGATTACTCAACCTTAGTTGAGATTATTTTCAAATGTTTACTCCACTCTTTTTAATAAACATTTGTCAACGTTTTCATCTTTATTTCCATGAGGATACTTCTTCTCTGAAGTGATAATTAAATTATTGTTGTTTACTGTGAATGTGCTATTAAACACCTCTGACTCAAGCCTCGTTTCTTTGTTGGAATCGTCATTTACCACTCCAGTGCCTTCAAGCCTAATTGTATTGTCATTTATCCTGGTCAATCTACTGGTAGTGGTTACATAATGGTCTTTTCTTGCCAAACTTTTAGATTCTGTAACATCAAAATAAAAAGTTTGAGTGAAACCTGTAAGTAGCAACTCTTTTATAGAAAAATCAAAATATTCATCCTCGATTCTAATTTTTTCTTCATCTTTTCTACCATCATGATTACATGTACCTACCCATGTTCCGGAAAATTTGGATTGCTGATTTTGAATGTGTTTTTTGGAAGCCGATGATGATTCTACCACCTGATCTATCATAAAGATGTTTGCTATATGTAAAGGAGTAGCAAAGCTGCCGCCAGCAACAAAAGTTCCAATTACTATCATTGCCAAAGAATTTTTCAACATATAAAATACGTCCTTATCAAAAAAAGTTTTTTAATTTCTGCATTAGCTTAAATTAAGACTAGTATATTATTTGAAAAGTTGAGCATTTGCCATATAAAACCGGTGTCATGTTTGACATATTGACTTAATAAGAATAAAAAGTTCAACATGTCAAACATGACACCGGTTCTTAAACCCTACTTTGATGGTGTACTAAGTTAGGGAAGACTTGAAATTTTTTCAATCTCTATTAGGTCTAATGCGCCAGTATCAAATAGAAGAATAGAACATTCTTTAACAGGCCAAAAATAAGCTGACATGTCTAGATTTAACGGAACACACAAAACAACTTGTGTACTCTCAAATGCTTTAGCTTTTTGCCAAGCGTTTAGTCCAGCAAATACAAAAATATCATTCCGCGGTTGCACCCCCATTGAATAAAGAAAAGCAGCTTCCTTACCATAATGGTGGCAATGGTTTAGGAAATTTAATATCATTATCAAACTTATTTGTTTTGAGATATCCCTCGGATTTATGACCCGCCAGTCGTATTCGAGGGGCAGCGTAAAGTTCTCCGTGCATTTACTCTCCCTCCGCATTTGGTATTGAGCGAACCCAAGCTAATACTTCAGAAAGTAACCATCCACATGCCGAAGATGATAAACGTCTTCTTTGAGGAAACTTCTTGGCTTTTTCTAATCGCCAAATAGTTGTATCACTAAGCCCAGTGATTTTTCTCACTTCTGGCTTACGTACACAATTGTCGGCATCGTTCTGCCTTTCCTTGATCCTTCTTGCAATCGTTTGAACCAAGGAAAATTATATAGGTGAAAAATAGAGGGTAATTGGAGTGGGAGGATTTGCTTTATTTCATTAAATCAACAAGGGGAAAAAGTGAAACGATTAGTGAAGCAGTGAAACCCAATTCACTCCTTCACTTTGACTTTCAGATAACTTTTTTCTTTTCCTGATTTCACTATTGATATCTGCCAGCTTCACGATCCGTTTCAGTGAATCTATTGAAATGTCTGATTTACCTTTTTCTTGGGTGAACCAATCATTATGAATTTGCGAAAGGTTTAAATTTGGATTTACCATTTTCATTTTAACCGCATCATTAAATAAGCGCTGATCACAATCAGCGGGCTTTTTGTAACGCTCTTCGTTTGCTTCTTCTTCGGTTAACTCATCTTGAGGTAGAGGTGCTTGTTCTTCCGCTTTTTTAACGGGCATCGTCAGCAAAGGCATTAAATGTTTATTCTCACACCCAACGCTTTGCTCAATCAACGATAAATTTTTTTCATCAGCTCTTAAATCGGAATAGCCTACATTTTGCCTGCGACCAAAACTTACTATTTCCCTTCTTGCTACAAGCCAATCGTTGCCAGCTATTAATCGCGATGACGGCGCTTCAATCTCAACTTCTGCTTTCTTGCTAAAACCTTTATCACGAATAGCAGAAAGATCGCCTCTAGATAAAACACGTTCAATGTCTTTATCGCGATCTATAAATGTTAATTGGAATTTGCCGTTGATTGCTTCTTCGATGATTGAAGTGATTGTTTCATCACGGTATAGGCTGCTTAAAAACTTTGCATCATTACTCATGTTTCCTCCTAGCAGACCCCTTGGAGGAACCTCCAGAGGAACCTTTGATATTTTTTGATGCGGATTTTACACTCAGCGGACTATCTAATTTTTACTTATCTTTCAATAACATGGGCCGTGTTGGGATCGAACCAACCACCCGCTGATTAAGAGACAGCAACCTAATCGTTAATTTATTGATTTATAACAATTTAATTATGCAGTTCGTCCGTTACGAATGCATAATACTGCACAATGATGCATAGTTCAGTCGCGCAAAAGTCGCGCAAGGATTTTTTGGAAAAGAATAGCTTTAGAATTTAAGAGTGGTTCCATATATGGTATCATTAAAATGAGTAAAATTGATAAACAACTTTTAAAAATGCGGCGTAATCCCCGTGATTGGAAAATCGAGGACATTAAACCAATTGCTGATCGATTTGGAATTGAATATCGGCAACCCGGAACAAGTCATGAAACATTTAGAACTAGTTCAGGAGAAAAGTTAACTATACCAGCACATAAACCAATAAAACCTATTTATATCAGATTATTTGTCATGCTAATTGATGGGTTAGGAGTTAAAAATGAGTAAGCTAAAATATCCTGTTACCATACGGCCGCTGACTAAAGAAGAAGGTGGCGGCTATTTAGCTGAATTTCCTGACTTGCCCGGATGCATTGCTGATGGAGAAACAGTAGAAGAAGCTTTGCATCAGGCGGAAGATGCTCAAAAGGCTTGGCTTGCTATGGCAAAAGAACATGGTGATGCTATTCCTGAACCAAGTATAGCTGCTAATTACAGCGGTCAGTGGCGTATTCGTTTGCCAAAAAGCTTACATGCTGCTCTTGCATTACGTGCAAAACTTGAAGGGGTAAGTTTAAATACTTTAGCAGCGACACTGTTAGCTCGTGGCATTGGTCAGAAAGGAAAAGCGAAGCGGCATTAAAATTTCCAGGATCTCAACTCCAAAACGAACTTGATGCATCTCTAAGCAAATAGTTTAATTTTACATTCTAACCATCAATGTCTTGTTATCTATCACATGTCGATTGACAACAACGGCTTTTAGTAAGACCCATTCAAAACCAATTTAAACTTGAGTAAAATTTGCTATTAGTTATTTTTTGGTCTTTTACTCGACGGAGAAGATATTTCTTTATCGTCATCAGCAGGTCCATCTAGAGTTTCGGTAGTAACAACAGGGCCACCATCTGGATTAAAGAAGGAGTTTTTTGCTGGTGAGGAACTTGGTGAATAATTATTTTTTTCTTCTTTATTGTCCTTATTGCTATTATTGTTGTTATTATTTTGATTATTAAATCTAAATATTTTTTTCATATTAAGATTATATTGATTATGGTCACACATGCCATTCGTAGTTTCAGATAATGACTTGATTTCCTCTTCTGAAAAATCGGCTATTCTAACTTTGTTTTTTAGATATTGATCTTTACTTAGGCGAGAATTTTCGTTGGGGTTCTTAAACCGACCGATTCTATTGAGGAAATGGCTGAAGAGGCCAACTCGCTTGGTATAACTCGTGATTTATTCGATAAAATTCTAATTGAAGCAGAAGCCGTGAAGCCAGCTTATGCTGAATATCAGGAATTAAAGAAACTTCAAAATCTTGTAGCTAGGGAATTAGACATTCGTGATTGGGAAAGATCCGAAAAAAACAGAGCAGAGTTTATGACAAAATTTAATAATAAGCGTTAGCTTTCCAGACGCTGCACGTGGATTGTTTTGTATGTATAATATGTTTACTGATCAGTGCTTGAATATTTTATTAGATTGATTTAATTATACATACCCCATCTTTCCTCACCTAAGACATTTTAAAATTAAAAAATAGTTACAAAACTATAAAACTATTTTTTATGATGGCGAATTACTGTAACCGGCCCTGTAAAAAAGTTTGTCGTTGAGGGATTGTATAATACGCTTTGGTATTTATAGGCGATATCAGGCTGGTAATTATGGAAACTCATAAAATGGTTTCTATTGTTCTGGAATTGATAAAATGGATGGCTGCCTAACTTTAAACGCATATCATTAGTTTCACTATGTTTCCATTCATTCAGCAAATTGTTTAAATTATGGGTGGTTTTAGCATAAATCCGCTCTAACTCCTTAGATTTATATTTTTTCTTAGCGTTACTGTTAATGTCATCCAGCGACTTGTTTATATACATGTGTAACTGAGATTCGTCCAAAAGATACGTAAACAACTTTTCCACCTCTCTTCCTCCAGGGCAAGTACCGGTAAGATAACTATGAATAATTTCATACCTCCTGTTTTCAACCTCCCTACAAAAAGCTGATTTTTCCTTCGATAAATTCCGAGTATAAGACATAAAAGTAAACTCCAAATAAAAAGTATTGTATCCCTACGCAAAATCAAAAAAAAGCATATTTTGCCCTGAGTAAGGGTACGGTTGGGGCAGACTAAAGCTGGTAGCTAAGGTTGAATTAACTCCGGCTTCAGAGACACTACATCCCCCGTTTGGGTTTTAATTTGATTAAAGCGGGCGTTGCGCGCAGGGTAAGGAATCCACTTTGGTCAGTTTTATCCTTAGGATAAAGAGTTTCAATGTCAAATTTTTTCACTATGCACGGAATTAAAGTTCTCAATTCAGTAAGTGCAAGATATTGTCCGGGACAAACATGTGTACCGGCGCCGAAAGGAAGCCAGGGTAGTTGAGAGGGTAAATGATCAAATCGATGAGGGTTGAATTCTTGCGGATTTACAAATAAATCCGGATCAAGTGCTAACACTTGCGTTAAGCAAACAATTGAATAACCTTTTAGCATTTTCATTTGTTTGATAAGCTTCCCGGCTTTATCGCGGATTTCTAAATTGGTATCACAACGAAATTGGCGTCCCTCAATAAAAGCCGGTGGATGTAAACGCAATGCTTCAGTAACGAGCTTATGTAAAAAAACATCTCCGCCGTCTGGTTGTCTTAATGCAGTGACAAAATGTTGATGCTTCGGCTTGCCTAATTCCCATAGCAAGTAATTAATAGAACCTGCTGTTGTTTCAGTTCCAGCAAAATAATTAAAGAATAAGCTGATACGAATTTGGAAATCGTTCCATCCTAGTACTTTTAATTTAGAAATATAAGATGACGGATGTTCCGAGTTAATATTGTCATCAATGACATTTCTTATGATGGATATAGCTTGTTGAAGTTCAAGTTTTTCAGCTTCGGTAGCGGGACGCCGTGAAATAATGCGCGACATGCGTTTGCTAATAGCATTTAAAGCATTTGCAAATAACTTGTAATTTTGTCGGTTGGTTTCGTAACCAGTTATAAATTTTGAAATAACTGTAATTGCAAATTCAAATGCCAATTCTTCAGCATTGCAATTTTCTTTTTCAGCGTTAGACATTACATCAAGAATATTATTTGCAATGCTATTAAGTTGTGGTATGTAATCTTTGACACTGGCCGCTCCTAAACTATTAAGCAGTGGCGCACGCATCGATTTTATTTTTTCCGCATCAGCGCTAATGACTATCATGTCAGCAACACTGTCTACACCATATTTTTTGACATCCTCAGGGAAAATGTCGGTCAGAATCCCTTCAACAAATAAGCGTTTGTTTTCATGATCGTAAAATAATCCTTCTTTGTCTTTGCGAGGATTTTGTAAGACTGTACGTATAACGTTTGCATCTGCAGTGAGATAAACAGTTCCTATCGGCATGGGGCATTTAGTAACAAAACTGCCTGGTTTCCAAGCACGAGCGAAAGTTTTGCTTAAATCATTTTGTGTGCCAATGCTCCAAGCATGATACAAACTTTTCAAACTAATTCTTACAAATAATTCTCTAATAGTTGTAAATAATTTTTCGAAAAAACTTGCAGGTGAGGCTTCTGTGAATGTGATTGAATACATTTCATTTGTACGCGCGCGCGCTGGACAATGGGGGCTAAGTGTAGAATCCATGTTGCCTCATCCTTAAGCTCATGTGTTTTTTCGGTAAGTTGGATGATAACGTAGTACTATCACCCATTCAATTACAACAGAATGGAAGGATAGACATTTTTGTCGCCGAAGGGTGAGCAGAGCCCGAGCGCCATAATGGTGTTGCCTCTAACAAAATACTTTTAGCTCGTAACGCTGGACCCTGGCAAAAAACATTATTATCAAGTACATTTTCCCAACAGAAGATTTGATATAAATTAATAGGAGGTTGGTATGGAAGCAAGGAACTTTACGACTCAAGATGTTGTAAAAGCTATGAAGGATATAAAAAAGTTAAGCTTTTAAAAGATGATGAAACGTTGGCAAAGTTTTCCGTCCTTATTTACAATCCTGAAGCATTAACCAGCGAGCATATTAAAATACTAGGTGAAGCATACTTAAAAGAGTATCCAAAAAACAGAAATTGTGTTTCGGCTTTTTTTGCGCCACATACAAATCATTGGTGTGCGAAAGAACCACAGTTTTCCGCAGGCCTGCGGAAAACTCACTAATAAAGCTGTCAAGCAAAACGTTTATGATAGAATCAAATAAATAAACAAGTATGCAGCCTCTAGTGATTGCTACAATTTTATTTATTGGCCTTCCTGTTTAAACAAACTTCCTTTGGATTTTCTTGGACTGTTTTTTCTATAACAGAGGTAAGCGGGCTACCAGAATTTTTCATTACAGTTATAAATGTTGATAAAGCTTTGCCACATATTTCATCTAAAGTTTTTGCTATTCGGATAAGTTATTAAATAGTTAACCACAAATCTACTAGAGCAGTAATAGCTTGAGGTTGCTCTAAAGGAGAATTATGACCACAGTCATGAAGAAGAGCTAATTTAGCAATTGGGATATTTTGCTTTATAAATTGGCTTTCTTTTAATGAAAAAAAACTATCTTCTTTACTATGAATAATTAATGTAGAAGCGCTAATATTGCTTAACAAACTAACTGTTTCACAACTCTTTAGAATAGCTTGATATTGATTTACATATGACTGGGGTTCCGCACTTAGTAACATTTGTTTTAATAAAGTAAGTTTGTTATCTCTATCTTGTGCGAGGTTGGTAGTGGAGAAAGTATCTTCTACAAATTTTTTGAAAATCCCAGTCTCAATTTTATAAAGTACATCTTGAATAAATGCAATAAACGATTGACTACATCGGGACCAAGTATTTATTAAAATTAATTTTTTAACGCGTTTTGGATAAGTAGAAGCAATAATTTGAGCGAGCCAACCTCCAAATGAATGTCCGCATAAATAGAATTGATCTGGTAGTGGATCTAGTATGGTTTCTATTAATACATCTCTATCATTGGATTGATTAGCTACAACGATTCGAATATCAAACTCATTTTCCAAGTGCCTTTTTTGGTGCTGCCAGATCATTTCATTTGCACCAACGCCAGGAATTAATACTAAAGTATTTTTCACGCAACAACCTTATTAGGAGGTCTACAAAGACCTTAGATTACGCCAATCTTTAAATAAATTGGCCAGGTTACTAATTTTAAATTCGATGGATCTTCCCAGGCTGCAAATAGCTCTCCTTCTCTTTCATCAACTAAATTAACTCCAAATCTTTTCTCATACTCTAGTAATCCAGGCCATGTTTTTATGTACCCTATTAGTTGGTGCAAATTCCAATCCACTTGCATACTAAAATCAGGACTCGAAATAAGCTGAAATGGAAATGGTAGGGTTTTGTAATGATCATATAAATATTGACGTTCCGCGGAAGGATTTTGTGCACTACTCATTTGCAAATAGATTTTTTTTATAACTTCATCCACTTTAGGTTCAATGACAGCTTGATTATATCCCCAGGCTGCAATAATTCCGTCAGGCTGCAAGATCCTTTTTACCTCTCGATAAAAGTCATTTAGCGGGAACCAATGAATTGCTTGCGCAATACAAATAAGCCTTGTGGTGTTTGATCGAATAGGCAATTGATCGGCGGATGATTGAACATAAGAAACATTTTTTAAGTGGGATGCTTTCAATAGCAATTCAAAAGAAAGATCAGTAGCAATAACAGTTTTAAAATATTGAGATAAGCCTAGTGAATTTTGTCCGCTACCTGCCCCGCAATCCACAACCAAGCCATTCCCTGCACACTTTTGAAGATAAGCATAAAGCTCTTTCGGATAATTAGGTCGATAATCTGTATATTGCGTCGAATTATAGGAAAATTTATTCATTCATTAAGATTCTTTTTCGGGTGTAGAGATTAACTTCAAGCGTACAGCATCCTTCCATGTTTGTTCTTGGCCTGCAAGGTAACCTAGATAATAAGCGTCTTCGGAAACCAACTGGTCAATTAGATTCTGATCTGCAAAATTATTTAGAGTAACTACAATATATTCATTTGATTCTTTGTGTCTCAATCGTACAGTTTTATTACGATTTTTTTGTTTTGTCCGAATAATTTCATAATTCTTTTTGATTTTTTCTTCACGTAAAATTGCTTCATATCGATCACAAGTAGCAAGATAGGTAATTGTGTTGTAGATGATAATTTTCTAATGGGCTTTGCGCCAGCTGATATTTAAGATCTTGATATGTGGTTGCTAAAGAATTTTACAAAACGCTAAATTCGCTTTTTGACTTACTTTGAAGCCGTGTACGCACGGCTTTTTATTGACCCCCATTTATTCACCTATATAGATTTTTTAGCAGGCACGTACATTGAAATTGCACTCCAGATGCACTCCAGGATTTTATGAGGGGTCTTTGAAACGGACATTTTTCGCTGTAAGTGTTTGATTTTATTAGTTGGGCCGTGTTGGGATCGAACCAACGACCCGCTGATTAAGAGACAGCAGCATAATCGTTAATCTATTGATTTATAATAATTTTATTATGCAGTGCGTCCGTTACGAATGCATAATACTGTACTATGATGCATAAGTGAATCACGCAAAAGTCACGCAAGGATGGATTCATGAACAAACAACTTGAGAAAAAAAATGACTCGCTACAGCTTGATCAAAACTATAAACATTTTTTAACAAACATCAAAAACCGCCTAAAAATTGCCCAAACTCGTGCTGCTATTGCGGCAAATAGTGAGCTAATTAAATTCTATTGGGAATTGGGCTGTGAATTAATAGACAAACAAAAAGCTCATAATTGGGGTGATCGATTTTTAGCACAATTCTCTCACGACATACGCCAAACTTTCCCCGAGATGCGAGGATTTTCTAAACGCAATCTTGAGCATATCCGCCGTTTTGCGACCCTATATCCTAAGATCGAATTTGCGAAACAAGCTGTTTCGCAATTACCATGGGGGCACATTGTCCGCTTGATGCAGATGGTAGAGCCTGAAAAGATCAGAGAGTGGTACGCCGTACAAGTCATTAAAAATGGCTGGTCTCGCTCAGTTTTAGAAATGCAGATTCAAAGCAACCTATATCAACGGCAAGGGATTGCTAATAACAAAATAAGTAATTTTCACGATCATTTACCACCCGAGCAATCTAATTTAGCTAATGAAATATTGAAAGACCCTTATAATTTCGATTTCTTAACTATCCAAGGCAAAGCTCATGAACGCTCAATTGAAGATGCACTCATTACGCATGTGAGAGATTTCCTACTTGAATTAGGACAAGGTTTTGCATTTGTTGGCTCTCAAGTACCCTTGACGTTTGATAATCAAGAATTTTTCATTGACTTACTTTTCTATCATCTAAACTTGCGCTCATTTGTCGTGATTGAACTCAAAGCTGGCAAGTTCAAACCAGAGCACACAGGACAGCTTGGTTTTTATCTTGCAGTAGTTGATGATCAAATGAAAAAAGAGTGTGATCAGCCAACAATCGGCATACTGTTATGCAAATCGAAGCATAAAGTTGTAGCTGAGTATGCTTTACGCAACATTAAAGCGCCCATTGGAGTTTCAGAATATACTTTATCGAAAGCATTACCCAAAGAACTTAAAACGAGATTGCCAAGCATTGCGGAAATTGAAGCTGAATTGAACGAGAAGATTGAAACAGAAAAATTATAAGATTTTTACCGAACAATTTAACGATATTTGTAATTAAAGGGTATATATAGATCAATTGTAAACGTTATTTCTAATATTAGTAACGTTAAGACCTTATATTTTGCTGTAAGCTCGACATGGTACAGCTTACCATTGCGGGATAGAGATCGCAGGCTTAACTCAAGAATACAAATTGATGATTGACTGTTATTATTATTAATTGCTTTAGTTATTTCATGAGGATTATTGGTTTTAAAGTCATGATACAATATTTACAATAGGGTCAAGAAGCCCCATTACCGTAAGCATTTGCTAAAACAAATTCCCCTTGCAAATTAGTTAAAGAGCGTAAACTGCGCCGGGTCTGTACTTGAAGCTGAAATTGAAAATCGCATGGTTAACAAAATCAAAACGGTCATGATTGGTCTAGGATACGGATTTTCCTTTATTGGCAATCAATATCGTATTGTTGCCGAAGGAAGAGAAGTATTTATTGATTTATTATTTTTTAATAGACGTTTACAAGACCTCGTGGCAATGGAAATTAAAAAAGGTAAATTTCAACCAGAGTATGCCGGAAAAAATGAATTTTTATTTAAATTTATTAGATGATTTTGTACTTGAACCGCATGAAAATCCCTCTATAGGTATAATTTTATGTTCTGAAAGAGATCGTTTCGATGTTGAATATACATTACACGGTATTAATAAGCCCATGGGCGTTTCTGAATTCCGTTTATCAAAGCAGTTGCCGAAAGAACTTTCAAATAAGTTACCCTCTGCAAAAGAATTAGAAGATGAGATATTAAAGGAACTTGGAGCTTAATTTAAGCCGGCGTTATTATTTGACTGAGTCTATCGCTTTGGTATTAGATTTTATAGACGCGTCCGCAGCGTTTCCTAATGGGGTTCATGATGATGATATATTGACGCACTCACGCAGTGTGACCAGGAGTGGGTTTAGAGAGAGCTTTTGGTTGTATAACCACATGTATTTTATTAAATAATGATGAATAATGCCGCATATATAGTATTTTTATCTCTAATATCAAGCGCTTAAAGAGTGTATAAAAAATCACAATATGATACAATTGCTCAAGTTTTAATCTTGCATATCTATAAATAAGCTTAACAAAACAAATGCGAATTTTATTAGAAATAATTAAATGGTATTTACTTACCCGCTACAAAAATTATTATTTTAATAGCAGGGAAAAACTTATCAATTGGCAAAACAAAAAAGCACAAGCAATAGCTCGTTTCGCAATAAAAAACTCAACTTTTTATAAAGAATTTTATGCAGGATTTTCTTTAACTGATTGGAAGAAATTACCTCTCTTAGATAAAAATATTTTGATGCAAAATTTTAGCGCTTTAAACACCGCAGGAATAGATTTTAATATTGCAGACGAAATTGCAATAAAAGCAGAAAAATCCAGAAACTTTAGTCCCACTCTTGGAAAATACACCGTTGGCCTTTCTTCTGGAACTTCAGGAAATAGAGGATTGTTCTTAGTGAGTGAAAACGAGCGATTAGCATGGGCAGGGGTAATTCTTGCTAAAATGTTACCTCAGACCTTGTTTTCAAAACAACATATTGCTTTTTTCTTAAGAGCCAATAGCAACATTTATACGACATTAAATAGCCGATTCATTCAATTTGATTTTTATGATTTGTTAGATAGTGTGGAATTACAAATAACGAAATTAAATCAATTTCAACCCAGCATCTTAGTTGCACCTCCTTCAATGTTAAGAATCTTAGCAGTTGCACAATCTACAAATAAATTAGCAATAAAGCCTATTCGGATTATTTCCGTCGCTGAAGTGTTAGAACCGATTGACAAGGTGTATATCGAAAAACAGTTTAAACAAACTGTACATCAAATTTATCAAGCAACCGAAGGCTTTTTAGCCGTTACTTGTAAGCAAGGCACCTTACATCTTAACGAAGATATCCTTCTTGTAGAAAAAGAATATATTGATGCAGAGAAAAGAAAATTTATCCCAGTCATTACTGACTTTTATCGCACCACACAACCCATCATTCGTTATCGACTCAATGATGTCCTTACTGAGCGTAAAGAAGCCTGTGCTTGTGGTTCACTTTATACAGCGCTAGAACAAGTTGATGGAAGGTGTGATGATCTTTTTTTTATGAAAACTATTAAGGACGGAAAATTAGAACCTATTTTTCCTGATTTTATTCGACGTGCATTGGTAACTAGCTCTCCTAATATCCTTGAATATACCGTTATTCAAAAAAACCCATCTGTATTAGAAATTAACTTACGCTGCAATAACAGCACATCGGATAAAATAAAATCCGAAATAAAAAATAATTTAACAACCCTTTGTCAGCAGCTAAATGTTATTTGTCCAGAGCTACATTTTGGAGAGTTTTCTTTACCTGAAAAAGGCAGGAAATTACGCCGAATAATAAGAAAATTCAATATCGATGAAGGCAGTATTTATGACTAGTCAAGTGACTTTTTTTGATGTTGAAACAATAGACGAGATAACATGGCCATCTGATATATCCACCTCAGAAAAAGATTATTTACTTACTGTACTAAAAAACCAACCTTTTTCTATTATTAAGAATGCAACAGCAGTTTTTTGCTTGCTTAAAATAAATAATCAGATTATTCCACTTACGATATGCGATTTTATACCTAAAAATACTTATCTTGTATCGGCATATACACAATACATCAGTTACACGATTGAGGAATTATCTGTTATAAAAAATCTATTTATCAGAAAAATAGCCGCCTTAGTTTTAAATGCGTTAGGTAAAATTTTGAATGCCGGTAAAATTGATAAATGTATCCATGTTAATAACTGGTTATTCCCTACTAATATTTATTCAACCCTTTCAAACGAACAGGTTAGAAGCATCACACAATTTTTAATAAGAAAATTTCCTCAGCACGCTATTCTCTTTCGCACTTTGAACTTTATTACTGATCTATCCACCATAAACAATTTACAAAAAAATAAGTATTTTTTGATTGGAAGCCGTCGAATTCATATGCTTTCAAAAGAAAAACTAAAAGAATTTCAGCAGCGAAAACCTACTGATTTACGTAGAGATGAAAAAATTTTACGTGATTCAGGGTATGACGTTGGGGAGGACAACTTAACTCAACAAGATATTTTCAGAATGAAAGAGCTATATGATTCCTTGTATCTTGATAAATATTCGTATTTGAACCCTCAATATTCAACAGAGTTTATCGGTTTTTTAACAAACAACTTGATGTTTAATATAAGAACGATTAAAAAGGCTAATCAAATAGATGCGTTCATTGGCTGCCTAACACGCAATAATATTACCTACGCACCACTATTTGGATACGATACAAACCAACCTGCAAAACTAGGTTTATATCGCATGTTATCGGCGATTAAAATTAACATTGCAATAGAAAATGATACAATCCTGCACTCGAGCGCTGGTGCTGGGGGATTTAAGCGTCATCGTGGTCATGTTTCAGCACCTGAGTATCATGCTGTCTATACAAAGCATTTGCCTATAGGGAGAAGAAGGGCATGGACGCTTTTAAAATGGATAGTTAATCATATTGGTATGCCATTAATTAAACGATATGACAAATAATTTTATTAAAAATAGAAATATTCTTAATAATAAAACTTGGAAATATGAAATCGAATTTGCAAACTCATTTCATCTTTATTAATTTACAAGACTATTTAGAATTTGTTATAGATGTCCTTTATTTATTTCATTCCAAACTTGCTGACAATGAGAAGGAATAATTTTTACATGGGGTGCGTTTTTATTTAAGTCATGAATATTTTTCAGAGTCTTAATATATTCTTTTTTGCCTGACATTGCTAAAAAAGAAATAGTGTGTGGAAGCACAAGATTCGAATAAGACTGACTCGTCCAGCAAGCATCTCCAATCAGAAAAACTCTTTCATTTGCTGTTATTTTCAAAAATAGTCCTATTTGTCCGTGCGCATGACCGGGCAAATCAACAGCGACCATATTATCATCACTAAAAACTTGATAACCTATTTTAAAAGGCGAATATTCTTCAGGTAGCGAAATAGAGGGCTTACTGTTTAGCAAATAGGAGCGTTGCACAAAACTGTCTGGAACAAGACCAGATAAAAAACCTGCTTTGAGTGCGGAAAAACGATTTAAGTTTTTTACAGCGTCATAAGATTCTTGTAGATAGATAAATCTGGCATTTGGAAAATCATGCAAAGAACCGATATGATCTGCATGAAAATGGGAAATAATAATATAATTTATTTCTTCTGGCATGACTCCAAATTCTTTTATCTGATATGCCGCATCAGATTTTTTATCATGCTCGACGTGAATTAACCATCGATATATACACATTGGAAATTTATTTGTTAATTCATAGAATCTATTTGAATGGCCTGTATCGAATAAAATATTGCCGTGCTGTGGATGTTGGATCAGCGCAAACATAGCGGGAAATTTAGAACAACGCCATGGCGCTGTTCTAACAGCTAACTTTTCCAAGCTAAAGCAAAAACCTGTATTGAACAATTTAAAATTAATCGCCATGGTGCCTACTCACTTTCGTTAATGAAGCCACATATCGATCTAACCCTTCTTCAATACTAACTTGTGGTTTATAACCCAATATATTTTTTGCTGCCGTTATATTTAAAGTTTGATCTTTTGCTAATAATCCTAATGTGTATCGAGTAAATGGCGGCTCTTTGTTTGAATAAAATAATTGGTAAAAATGTTCGAGCATACCTGCAACAAGATTCGCTATCTGATAATTTACAAATTTGGTTTTTAATTTAATACCAAGCCTCATGAACAACTTTTCGAGCAATTCAATAATATACATCGGCTCATCATTGGTAATATTAAATTTCTTACCAATAGCTTCATTTGGTGCATTCATACATAAAATTAACGCTTCCACTACATTATCAACATAAGTCATATCAACAAGCACCTTACCCTTTTTAAATAAAGGTAAAGACATGGACGCATGCGCTTTAATTAATCTAGGTAGAATAGCCGTATCACCTGGTCCAAATAATCCTCTTGGCCGAATAGTCATAACAGACAATCCTTGTTGATAAGCCAAATCTATTTCATTTTCAGCTAGCAGTTTTGTTTTGGCATAAGCATTAACTGATTTTAGCGGTAAAACATCTCTCTCAGAAATATTACATTTATCCGTAAAATCAAAATAAATACTTGGTGTTGATACATGAATTAAACGATTAATGTTATGCGCCATACACCCTTGCACTACATTTTGGGTACCTATTACATTCGCTGAGTAAAAATCCTGATATTTTCCCCACGGTGAAGATAATGCGCCACAGTGGAAAACATAATTTTGATTTTCACAGGCATTTATAATTTGATTATTATTTGTCAGATCACTTTTTAACACACGGAAAATACTTCCTTCGAGTTGCCTACATATTTCAAGATTTCTTCCTAAAACAGTAACCTCATACCCCATCTTTTGAAGACGGAAACTGAGCGCTTTGCCTAAAAAACCTGTTGCACCTGTTACTAGCACTTTCATTAGTCACCATTCCATTCAATATCGTGAGTGGTTGCTTCAATGAGACTGATATTTTGTTTTCGACTAATCTTAAAAAAATTGATTACAGCAAAAAGCTGCATAACGAAGGGTAGTGGATCACCCCAACGGAAAATAACGTCTTTTCCAACTAGAAAGCATTTAATCCAAGCTGAAAATTTTTTGAATGATCTAAGGTTAGGTAATATATAGACCAGCATCGCTAAGCTTAACATTGGCTGTCGCTTTGTATCTGCGCTTCTACCTATTGGAGAATTCAAAAGAAATACATTGGGAATATTTAAACTATCAGAAAATAAATGAATTCCACTTGTAGATCGAGGGTTACACTCAATAGGCCATAAACTCCTATCGTTTGCTTCGATAATATCAAATGCAATTTGACCCGTATAATTTAAGCTTTTTACAAATTGGGTAATCCAATTAAACAATACTGCATTTTCAATACGTTTAAAGCTGATGCCAGCACCATTTTCCCCTGCGGAATAATTATTTTCATAAAATACATTTGCTAGTATTTTCCCTTCATGGCAAATGCTATAAGTACAAATCAATTTTCCTGATATATAAGCTTGGGCCACCCAAGGCCTCTTTTCTGAAATATCAAGTTTTATATTTTCAGATGCGAATATAAATTTTGTTTGAGAAGCAAATCTTGAGTATGCAGGTTTTAAGACATGAGGATATGTTATTTGTTTAGCATTAATAAGTTCATTGTATTCAACCATGGATTTAACTAACATTGTTTCAGGTGTAGATATTTCTGTATTTTCTATTAACTTGTTAAAACTAAATTTATTATGCAGTAAATCTAGGTTATTAATTTTATCTACCATAACTTTGGTTAATCGACTCAACGCTTCCAGTTCACTAGAAATATAAAATATTTCTTCGCAAGTTGGGATAAGCAAATCAATATTATATTTTTGTATTAAAGACGATAGCTCATTTATGTATGCAGATTTATAATGAGCAGGACTTGGAACCAAAAAACTTTTTTTTACTGAATTAGAATAACGACACAAATGATAGTTTATAGTTTCAGCCACATAAACTTCATGCCCATAGTGCTTAAACCTTCTTGCTAAATCGAGAGTCACTGGGGCACGGCCACCCGTTAAAAGTATCTTACTTTTAGTATTCAATGATCATCCCTCCCACTGTCAATCCAGCAGCCGTACCGACTAATAATATTTTATCGCCGCGTACAATCTGCTTCTGTGTGATTGCATCATGCAATGCTAATGGGATAGAAGCAGCAACAGTGTTACCGTATTTTTTTACGGTAATAAGTAATTTTTCTTCAGGGATATCTAAATGTTTTGCAATTAACCTAAGGGCGGAGACACTCGCCTGGTGCGGTATAACTAGCTTTATATCATTCATTGACATATTAGCTGCTTCAAATAATTGCTGCACAAAATCAGGCAATATTTTTATTGATAACTTATAAACGTTACGTCCATGCATACGAAATAAATGTGGTCTACCATCTTCATCCAAGTAATGACGAGGATGAAATCGTGTTCCTCCACCTGGAATTTCAGTAAAATGCGCACCTTCACTATACGTTTCCATGTTTGCTGTAATAATTTTTGAACTTTCATGATCATTTGATTTACTAATAATTGCTGCGGCAGCACCATCACCAAATAAGGTGCAACTTTCTTTATCTTTCCAATCCAAACCGACTGAAGAAATTTCACTGGCAACAATCAACACATTTCGATAACGCCCTTGTTGAATTGCGTAAGAAAGTAAATCTAATCCTGTTAAAAAACTTAAACACGTTGAATTGACATCAAAGGATGGAATCCCTCTTGCAAGAACTCCGAATTGTTCTGAAATTAAGGCAGCTGTTGCGGGCATCGCTTGTTCGTGAGTACCGCTACTACAAATAATACAGTCAATATCTTGAATGGTGAGATTAGCATTCGTCAGCGCCTCTTTCGCCGCCGCAGCGCCCATCATTGATGCCGTTTCTTCTTCAATAAAATGACGAGTTTCGACGCCCGACACGCGCAACGTAGTGCCAATGGGAAAGCCAACTTTTTCATCTAATTGATCTGCCGTAATTAATATCTTTGGTAAGTACTTCCCTGTACCCAAAATGCGTACAGGAAGCATTGAGGATTCGTCACCTTAGCTGATTAAAATAAAGACATACTTTATCAAAAAAGCTTGGAAATGCCCATCGATAATACAAAATTATTGTTTTTCAGAGAGTTACATAAAATTTATAGCCGATTATAGACAAAAACTGCCTGCTATTCCTATTAAAATAAATCCGGTTAGGCGTTGTAGCACAGCTATCTGCCTTTGAGTTGGGGTCAGCTTTAATTTCTTAACCAAAACGGAAAAAACGAGCCACCAACTTATAATACCGAGTAAAGTACTCGCTAATAAAAATTGTTTTGCTACAAAGTCTGCGGAAACAATGGATGATGCTCCCAATAACATAAAGAAAGCTAAATACCCGATGATTCGACCAGGCGCTGAGATGGCGACAGTAAAAACAGTCAAGAACGCGCTTAGATGACTTACCAATTTATTATTGTGAATTTTTTGTGGCATACTCGGTGAGGAAATTAAAAATTTAATTCCCAAAAGAAAAAGCACTCCCGCAGCGATGAACTTATAATGACTAATTTCAGTCTTTAAGATATCGGCACCTAAACTCACCGCGCCAGTTGCAATAATTATCCAAACAATCTGCGCAACTGTATGACCTATACCAGCAATAAAACCGCTCATAACGCCATGACGCAACGAAAATTGCATTGCAGTGAGAACGCTTGAAAAAGCGCAAAACGTATAAAAAAACCCTGTGATAAAACCAATAAAGAAAATGTGAGTCATGAGCTGAAATTTACATCGTTTTGTAAAGAAGACATCCTACACTACTGTCGTCCTACCACACTATCTAAAGGAACGTTAGAGGAGTGTTTACTCGAATTTAGCTTTTAAAATGGATTCAAAAAAGATTCAGCGGATTGAATATTATTACTTACTATCAAATCTTACCATATGGTGGGCCACTCCCGCCATCCATGGCGCTCGGGCAAAGCCCGCCTCTGGGCGGCCAAAGGGCAATCCTGCCATTTTGTCGAACTTCACTTCATATAAGTTGGCCTTTTAAAAGCTTCGAAAATAAAAAACTACCGATGGCAAGGGATGCTTATAGCTTTTTTGCAATGCGCCCCTTAATGCATAATTTTCATGAGATAGCTCTATGTGAACTAGCCCCAACTTCACGGACATCTCACTAAGAGAGTAAAATTCTCTTAGTGAGCTTAATATATTTTTAAAATAGATCAATTCCACATTTATGATTCAAGGGTGTCCATGAAATTAATAGGAGATTAAATTGGCACTCTACATAAATGGGAGGATAGAGATTTATTGGTTTGGAATAATCCTACAACAATGCACTGCGCGACCTCTATTGATTCCTCAGAAGAACGTATACTGTATCGCGTTCTTAACGAGGGTGAGCTACCTGTTTCATAACTATAGCTTGGGAAATTAATTCATGAAAACAACTAAAGCAGAGCATTTTCCTTGGCTTAAAGGTAGAGAAAATCCCAATGTAAATCCAAGGTATAAAATTGTTGCTAGATCTATGTCTCTTGCGGGCGATTCAATTGTCATGTTGCACGAAGCAGGGACTGACTTTGTAATTAATTATTACATTCGTGATTTGGTGATACAAAATGAAATCATGGATCAGATGGATAAAAAAGAAGCGGATTTATTACGCTGGGTTATACAATCTGAACTAACTGATCCATTGAAAAATTAGTTAGGAATAATTCATAAAAATTTGTTTGGCAGTGCCACAAAACACAATCTGTGGATTTATTTCATCAATTAACAAATTATCGTAATCAGGATTATGTGGTTTTAAGTATCGATTTGGACCATCAACTAATAATTGAGCACAGCCCACATCATTAGTTTTCTCCCAACGGAAGATGACTATGTTTCTATGTTTGGGTGGCTGATCAGGATCAATGATAATTGTAGCGCCAGGTTCATAACGAGGCATCATGGAATCATCTTTCACAATCAGAGCAAAAGAGCGAGGACCTGTTTCAACGTTAGTCCAGGTCCATTCATCTGCGCTTTTAGCGTCGAAATTTTCAAAATGACCTGCTTGTTGCCAATCAATTAAAGGAATTTTCTTCCAGCGAGAATCTTTTTCCCCTGGCACCGGTTCGATATTAATATGACCTGTACCATAGGTTAACCATTCGACATTCACTCTTAAACGCTCTGCTATTACTGCAATTCTCATTGTATCCGGCAAAGAAATTCCTTCCAGCCACTTATTAGCAGCTTTTTGAGATACACCAAACATTTTGCCTAAAGTAACTTGCCGCCCTTTTCCTTTAGGCGGTATGCCATATAGATCAAGTGCGTGATCGAGTCTCTTAGCAAATGCAATTCTATCGTCTAATTTCGTCAAAATAATCTCACATAACAATTGACTTTTAGAACCATTGGTTCTATCTTGTCGATCATATTGTACCGATGGTCATTATACAAGTTATTCAAGAGTTGCCAACTAGTAGAAGAACCTAGGTTTATAATTTGGAAAAAATTAATCTATAGATACGGAAGATAACAAATGATTAGTCGCACGCATTTTTCTAAATCTCCGAAAGAAGAACAACCATTTACTGAAATATTTAAATTTTTAACAAATATACAATCTATCAATCCATCGTCAAATGATTTGCAAGA
Organism: Gammaproteobacteria bacterium; assembly: GCA_013816845.1. Classification (NCBI taxonomy): domain Bacteria; kingdom Pseudomonadati; phylum Pseudomonadota; class Gammaproteobacteria; species Gammaproteobacteria bacterium. The sequence goes on along the minus strand of JACDDU010000002.1, from coordinate 241,169 downwards.
CCGAATCCCCATAAAAAATGAAATTGAAAATGCTTTAAATGTTTTATTAATAGGGTTGCAGGACATTGCTTATATTATGTCTATAACGAAACAAGATAAGCCTGAATTAACCACCCACATTGATAATGTTGACTTTTTTAACAATACTATGATCAACCTCATCCATGCATTAAATGATCTACGTCTTTTCTTAGAATATAAAACCCAAATTAATTAGTTAGAAAGGATGTAACGTTATGGAACCTCGTCTTATTAGACTAAGAGATGCACCAGCTTATCTTGGCATGGATAGAAATAGATTTAACGAAGAAGTAAGACCAACCTTAATTGAAATCCCAATTGGAAATAATGGTGTTGCCTTTGATCGACTTGATTTAGATGCGTGGGTGAACGATCATAAGGATCGTAACGGACGTCCTGCGCAAAGGAGTAGCGTATGGGACGAAGAAAAATGCCTGGCCTTGTTAAAAAGGGCAAAACATGGCACATCGATAAAAAGATCAACGGAGTACGAATTTGCGAAAGCACAGGAACTGATCGACTCGAGGAAGCAGAAAAATATCTAACCTTAAAATTAGAAACAATTCGGCAAGCAAAAATTTTTGGAGTCAGACCAAGACGCGTTTTCAGGCAAGCAGCAACAAAATTTTTGGTAGAAAATCAACATAAAAAAAGCATTAAATCTGATAAGGAACATTTAGTTTTACTTGACTCTTTTATTGGGGAAATGCCTTTAGAAGCAATTCACATGGGTTCATTACAACATTTCATTGAGACGAGACGAAAAACAGGGGTAAAAAATCGAACCATTAATTTTGGGTTACAAATTGTGCGCCACATTTTAAATCTTGCGTCAAGCGAATGGATGGATGAATTTGGTTTAACATGGATAGTGTCTGCACCAAAAATTAAGTTATTACCTGAAAACGATGCACGTAAACCATATCCTTTAGATTGGGAAGAGCAAAATATATTATTTTCTTATTTACCCAAACATCTGCGAGATATGGCGTTATTTGCTGTGAACACAGGTTGTCGAGATAAGGAAATATGTAGGTTGAAATGGGAGTGGGAATTAACAGTACCTATTGTTGAAATTCAATCCGTATTTATTATTCCAGGTTCTTTAACAAAAAATGGTGAGGATCGATTAATAGTGCTTAATCGCACCGCACGTTTGGTTTTAGAACGACAGCGTAACAATGGTTCTTGTTTTGTTTTCACCTATAGACAAAAACCGATTACTAGAATGATGAATAGTGCGTGGAAACGTGCGCGCAAAAACTCCAATCTTTCAAATGTTCGCGTACATGATCTAAAACACACATTTGGTAGGCGATTGCGTTCTACAGGAGTGAGCTTTGAGGATAGGCAGGATTTGTTGGGTCATAAGTCCTCAAGAATAACGACTCATTATTCAACTGCTGAATTACTTAATTTATGGGAAGCAGCAAATAGAGTGTGTGATTATTATCGCAAGCCAACTCTCACACTATTACGCACTCCTAGCATTAGCAGTCACGCAAAAATCCCGAAGTCAGTTTTGATTACTAAAGGGAGCTAAAAAATGTGTTGTGTAAGCTATTGTTTTATTAAAACTTATTAGTTGGGCCGTGTTGGGATCGAACCAACGACCCGCTGATTAAGAGTCAGCTGCTCTACCAACTGAGCTAACGGCCCGGAGATGTGGTGCTTAATGGATCAGTTGCTGGTGGAGAAGATTATCGGTAGGTCCGTGGGTAACTCGTACACTCCTGTGTAAGCAAGTCAGCACGCACCTAGCCGAATTTTTATTTAGCAACTTGGTTCTTAGCTTCAAAGCTAATATGGGGTGAGCGATGGGGATCGAACCCACGACAACCGGAATCACAATCCGGGGCTCTACCGACTGAGCTACGCCCACCATATTCTGTGAATCTGCTACTCGTATTTCTTCGCGCCCGGCAGGACTCGAACCTGCCACCCTCGGCTTAGAAGGCCGATGCTCTATCCTACTGAGCTACGGGCGCTCAAATTAGCATCAAAGACTTTGCCCGTTTTTAAATTCGGGGTAGAGGGATTCGAACCCCCGACATCCTGCTCCCAAAGCAGGCGCGCTACCAGACTGCGCTATACCCCGTTAATTGCTCGTGAAAAGAGAGAGCGGATGATACTCAGCATGAGGCAGATCGTCAATGATTCTGTTGGCTTATTTTATAACCGCGATTCTTAAACGCAAGGAAAATGATTAATTAAAACAATAATAGACGCGATGCTATACGTTTTGACACGGACCTGCTGCAAGGCGATGCTATTTCTTTAAACCTGCAGAGCTCCTATGTTAAATTTGGTCTTTCGATAAAATTGAGTGAGTCATGACTGCACAAAATATTGATGGAAAAAAACTTGCGCAGTCATTGCGGACTAAAGTTGCAAACATTGTAGAAGCGAAACGACAAGCAGGTCACGCCCCGCCTGGTCTTGCGGTTATACTTGTGGGGGATGATCCTGCTTCGATGATTTATGTACGCAATAAGCGGATGGCATGTGAAGAAGTAGGCATTCAATCTTTTTATCATCACCTCTCCCCTGCGATTGAAGAAATACAATTAATCGAATTGATTGAAAGTTTAAACCATGATCCAAACGTGCATGGCATTTTATTGCAATCCCCTCTTCCGCCCCACATTGATGCAGATAAATTATTTGAACTCATTAATCCGCTCAAAGATGTTGATGGGTTTCATCCTTACAATGTCGGTCGCTTAACGCAACGTCGACCCTTATTGCGTCCCTGCACCCCCTACGGTGTCATGTTATTGCTAGATGAAATTAATCAACCGTACAAAGGTAAGCACGCAGTGATTGTCGGCGCATCTAATATCGTGGGTCGACCGATGGCACTTGAACTGCTTATTGCAGGCTCAACCGTCACGATTTGTCACCGATTTACGACCGACTTGAAATATTTTGTTGAGCAAGCTGACATCTTAGTTTCGGCGGTAGGTAAAATTAATTTGATAAAAGGCGAATGGATTAAAATCGGGTCTACAGTCATTGACGTGGGCCAGAATCGCCTGCCCAACGGCAATATCGTAGGAGATGTTGAATTTGATGTGGCCCGAGAGCGAGCTCGTTTTATAACGCCCGTACCCGGTGGCGTGGGGCCCATGACGGTTGCTGTTTTACTTTATAACACGCTGATTGCTGCTCATTACATTTGAAGATTCAGAGCCAAAAACTTCTAATGCGCCATGGGGTTTATCAGCATTGCTCGCCTGATTATGAGGGCCTTATAATAGCTCATTAATTTAACATCTTTTAATTGATTAAAATTTAAGTTATTTTGATCAAGCATAATACTAACGTTGATTGAATGGATTAATCATGCCTAGGAGGGGTTATAGTGTCACGGAACGCAAAACATTTTGCTGATCGATTGAATCACTGCTTAGATGAAACGGGTGCACCAGCCAATGTCCGAGAACGGACCGTCATTTTAAGCAAAATGCTTGATATCCCTAAGCATCAAGCATGGACGATGCTCGAGGGCAATCTCCTCCCTAACGAAGAACTTCTTACCACCATTGCAACAGAATTTGAAGTTGATCCTCTTTGGCTTTCAGGTAATAAATAAGGCGGACTTATGTCAGGCTATGTACTTCCAGTGGGGGATACAATTAAAGAGGCCTGGCATCAAACACGGGGTGCAAAAGCCACATTTTGGGGGCCCTCTTCATTATGTTCTTGGTTGTCGCGATCGCTGGAGTACTCCAAGGACTTGTCACCAAACACAACCAGGTTTTATCTTCGATTATTGGGTTGGGTTTGCAAATCGTAAGTTTTCTTTTTCAGATGGGTGCGCTTTATCTTGGCATTCGTCGTGCACAGGATTTGCCGATTAAGTCTTCCATGGTTTTTTATCCCTTTAAGTGGAACCTGTTTCTTAACTTAGTTGGCAACTATTGCTTACAAGTCCTTATTTTTTTACCCATCATCATTTTAATATTCGTCTTATTTATTCTTGGGGATCTAGCCCACACTGTTTTTTCCCAGATTTTGTTGCTCCTTCTTATGCTCCTGTATGGCGTCATTTACAAAAAATTGCTTCCCAATGTAACTCCTTTAGCTTGATTGTAACTTTGGCAAGCTTGCTGCATCAATTTGTGCAAATACTTTTTTTAGCGCGACAATAGCATGGTCAATTTCACTTTCAGTAATAATAAGCGGTGGCGCAAAACGAATAACTGTCTGATGTGTTTCCTTCGTTAGAATGCCTTCTTCTAACAACTTTAAACAAATATCATGAGCTGAGATTCCTTCGTGAATTTCTAACCCAATTAACAATCCTTTACCACGAATAGCTTTAATCAAGGGGGACTTAATTGTTTTTAATTTTTTAATGAAGTAATCACCTAGAATAGCGGCACGATCAATCAATTGTTCCTCGATTAACACATCAATGGCTGCGTGGGCTACTGCTGCTGCTAACGGATTGCCACCAAAGGTGCTGCCATGATCACCGGGTGTAAATACATCCATTACTTCTTTACGCGTTAAAAATAATGAGACTGGAAGTAAGCCACCCCCTAATGCTTTACCTAAAACAATTGCATCAGGCTTAACGCCGTCATGATCACACGCAAGTAATTTACCCGTGCGACCTAATCCGGTTTGGATTTCATCAACAATCATCAGCACATTGTTTTTTCGACAAATCGCTTCACATGCCTTTAAATAACCTGCTGGGGGTATTACAATTCCACCCTCACCTTGAATCGGTTCTACAAGAAATGCTGCCGTGTTGGGCGTTATAGCCGCTTCTAATGCTTTGGCATCACCATAGGGAATAGTTTTGAAGCCTGTCGGGAAAGAACCAAAACCAGATCGATACTGAGGTTCAGAAGACATACCGACAATACTGATGGTGCGTCCATGAAAATTACCTGAACAGGAAATAATTTCCGCTGCATTTTCAGGAACTTTTTTAATAGTATAAGCCCACTTGCGTGCGGCCTTGAGTGCCGTCTCAACAGCTTCAGCACCAGTATTCATGGGAAGGGCTTTGGCGTAACCTGTGACTTCGCACGCGCGCTTTAAAAACGGGCCGAGTTGATCGGTGTAGAAAGCACGAGAGACAATATTCAAACGCGTGGCTTGTTCTTGCAAAACGCGCACTAATTTAGGATGACAGTGTCCATGGCTTACTGCTGAATAAGCACTCATCATGTCAAGATAAGCCTTACCATGATCATCCCACACGTAAACACCTTCGCCGCGGACTAGAACAACCGGTAAAGGATGATAATTACGAGCGCCATATGTTTCTTCACAGGTAATATACGGATCAGCCATAGCACAACTCTCAAGGATAAAAAGATTACGTTACCGAAAAAGCGAGGGAAAGTACAAGGTGGAAAAGAAAAACAATTTATTAGTGCCTTCGAGAAGATCGTTGCAAAAACCCCTTTTCCAAGTTTATGGAGATCTCATCGATGCTTTAGGCCTACTCCCAATACTAAGACCGAAAGTTGGGGCACACCACATCAAAATCATATCTCCTGATTTCATCACTGAAAGGTTTTGAACTAATCCTATCGAAAGCACAAATAAATTGTCTTTCCTCTCATCTATAAGTATAGAATCTTTCAAATTTTGTACAAGTTTGTGTTTTATATTTATTGCCGCTATAGTGGCAGGCTTTATTCGACTTAAAGCCTGCCATTTGCCAACCCTATGATAAAAAAAGTAAAAATTGACCAAGAACCAGAACGGACCTTAAGTGTGACTGGGTTTAGCCATGATGGACGTGGCATCGGAGAGTGTCTCAACAAAAAAACATTTATCTTTGGCGCACTGCCTGATGAAACAGTCGTTTGCAAACTTACTAAAAAACGATCCAATTATCTTGAAGCGAAAACCATTCGGGTGGTTGAAGCGGCTAAAGAACGAGTTGAACCCATTTGCCAGCATTTTGGTTTGTGCGGTGGCTGCGTCTTACAACATATGGATACACCAACCCAACTTTCTTTAAAACAAAACACGCTATTACAACATTTGAAACACTTTGGCCAGGTGGAACCCGCAGAAGTGCTTCCGCCGTTACACGCAACCGATGAAGGATATCGTCATAAAGCGCGGTTGGGCGTGCGGTTTGTTTATAAAAAAAATAAATTGCTCATTGGTTTTCGTGAAAAAGAAAGTCGCTATCTTGCAGATATTGAAGAATGTGCTGTGTTGCATCCCCGTATTGGAAAAAATTTAGTAGCCATGTCGCAGTGTATCGATGCACTTGAGACTAAAGAAAGCATTGCTCAAATTGAAGTAGCTATGGGAGATAAAGACATTGCATTAGTAATTCGGCATTTAGCCCCTCTGACTCCTGCGGATAAAGAAAAGTTAATTGAGTTTTCTAAGATGCATCATTATCAAATTTTGCTGCAACCCAATCCCCCAGCACAACTTGAGCAACTTTGGCCGATTCAACCTGAACCACGTTTAAGTTTTTCGCTGCCTGCTTATCAACTAACCTATCAATTTCACCCGCTTGACTTTACCCAAGTCAATTTGCCTTTAAATCGGCTCATGGTTGATCAAGCCATTCACTTGCTGGACATTGTGTCGACTGATCGTGTTCTTGATTTATATTGTGGAATTGGAAACTTTACTTTACCCATTGCCCGTTACGCCCAAGAAGTTGTTGGTATTGAAGGTAGTGAAGAAATGGTGTTGCGCGGCGAAGGAAATGCAACCTTAAATCACATCAGTAACGTGAAATTTTATGCAGCTAATTTGATGAATGAATTAACAAATGCGGTATGGCTTAAGCGCTATGACAAAGTGCTTCTTGATCCACCCCGAACGGGTGCTAAAGAACTATTACCATATTTTCACCTTTTCGCGCCCAAAAGAATTGTGTATGTTTCATGTAACACAGCCACTTTAGCACGCGATGCGCAAATTCTTGTTCACGAATTAGGCTATACATTGCAACAGGCAGGAATCATGAACATGTTTCCTCATACTGCACATATCGAGGCGATGGCGGTTTTTACAAAAAAGTAGGAGAAACGCCATGGATATAACTCATCTTCCCATTATTGACTGGGACTTAGGGAAGAAGCTTGCCGGAAACAAAATGGACCTGGCGTGTGACATTCTCGATTTTTTTATGAAAGACATAGCCAATGATGTCAAAGTTATTAAACTCCTTTTTACCCAGGGCCAATATGATCATCTCTTAAGGCAAGCTCATAAGCTGCATAGCGCCTTATGCTATTGCGGCTTACCTCGTTTAAAAATGATAGTTGCGAGCCTTGAGGCTCAGCTTAAAGCCAAGATTACTACGCAATTAGCCCCGCTGATCGAGCAACTCGAGACGGAAGTGACCGTCCTATTCAACTATTACGCGCGCACTCCAAGTGCTGCGAAGCTTTGAAATACCGAACCATTTCTTAATAATAGGTCGTTAAGCTAAGGGAGATTTACATGCAATCGGTGCGTATTAAGAAAAACTTTAAACAAAAATACCAAGATGTGATGCCGCAGGGCGCTGGTGCATTATTTCTTATTCAAATCTTTTCAACCTTTGGTTTTAGTGTGCTTTATTCCACTTTAATATTGTATGCCACACAAGGTCTGCATATGAGTGACAAGCTGGCAACGAGTATTACGGGGTCATTTGTCGCACTCAATTATTTTTTACACTTGCTGGGTGGATATATTGGCGGTCGTTTCCTAAGCTATAGAGGATTATTTGCAGTAGGGATGGCTCTGCAAATTATCGGGTGTCTACTCATTTCAGTTCCTGAAAGTCATTATCTATTGTGGGGATTAGCGGCATTCTTAGGGGGAAGTGGCCTCAATATCACTTGCATTAATTGCATGGTGACACAACTGTTTGAACCGGATGATAAACGCCGTGAAGCTGCTTTTTTGTGGAATTATAGCGGGATGAACATTGGATTTTTTGTAGGCTTTTCCTTAGGGGGTTATTTTCATTTACTCCAGGCATATCAAGAGCTTTTTTTATTGAGTGCGGGTGGTAATTTAATTGCACTCATTATCACTTTTTTTAATTGGAAAACTTTAAAAGATCGTCAAACTTCTTTTAGTGATGCAGCTAAAAATAAGCAACGTAAAGCTATGTTAATCGGTGTTACTTCGATAGTTGTACTTTTTTTCTCATTGCGAATTTTATTAGAGCATACAGCACTTTGTAATCAATTAATTATTCTTATAAGCATTGCCATGTTCATTCTATTAATTGGACTTGCAACAAAACAAAAAGGTTTAGCCGCGCAAAGTAAAATGTGGGGATACATCATTCTTGCCTTGGCTGCTTTAATCTTTTGGACGTTATACCAATTAGCTCCGATGGGTTTAAATTTGTTTGTAGAAAGGAATGTTGACCGGCATTTTTTTAATTTCATTATCGCGCCCCAGTGGATACAAAATATTAATACTCTGGTTATTATTTTTGGTGGACCTTTATTAAGTATTCTTTTTTCTCATTTACGCGACCGCGGCATCACGATTAGCATTCCTTTACAGTTTTCCCTTGCGCTCGGTCTAATTGGATTATCACTTTGTGTTCTTCCGATAGGAATTCATTTTGCCAATGCGCAAGGATTTGTTAACTTTAATTGGGTTTTATTAGCCTTTATTTTGATGAGTATGGGCGAATTATTTATTGCCCCAATTGGCTATGCGATGGTGGGTCAGCTGGCACCGTTACACTTACAGGGTTTAATGATGGGAATTTGGATGATGGTCATTGGTTTCGCTGCCATATTTTCCCATTACTTTTCTAAAATGGCGCTTGGTACAATTGCCTCTACTGATCCATTGCTAACTAATCCAAGTTACAGTCATACTTTCAATTTGCTTGGATGGAGTGCGATTGGCGCAGGATTGTTATTATTTATTGCAACACCGGTCTTAACGCGTTTAACGCAAGAACGCAAAAAGACACATGTAACAACCTCCCTGTGGAAAGAAAACTTAGCGAACTAGACTAAAAGGATTGTCAATATGAATACACTAGAATTAAAGCAAAAACTGCAAGAAGTAGCTCGTATTTTACAGAATGCACAAAATCGTCCTGAAGAAGAAGACATGATTAAAGCTAGACAAATTTTAAATGAAGTATTAACGACTTTCGAAGGCGTCAGTTCTTAGGATAAGCTGGAATAGACGGCTCAATTTATTATCTATCATGGATGGACGGACTATGTTGCAGGGTATATACCAATTATCAGATTTAAATATATTTATTGGTTTAGCTTTTATTTTTATCATCATGTCTGTCCCCGTCATTTTTATTGTGCGCAGGTATGTTCCCATTGAATTACGGTATCGCGATAATCCGGTCATTGGCAATATCAGCGCTCTAATTAGTATTATTTACGGTGTGCTTGTGGGTTTAATGGCACTTTATCTTATTAACAATATTAGTTATACCGCAGATGCAGTGCAACGCGAAGCCAATGCAGTAGCCGACATTTACCGCGACACACGCTTACTCAAAGACCCCCAACGCAGCCAAATTCAAACCACTTTAAAAAATTATTTGGAGCGCGTGATTAATGTTGAATGGACGACGATGAAAAATGGGTTAGCCTTAGATGCAGTCGGTCGAACTACGATTGAAAGCATCACCGACGAGCTTGTGACTTATCCTGCTCATAGTACTGCGGAATCACTGTTACTCCACGACATGCTAGACGGCGTTAAAACACTATATGACGCACGTGAGCAACGGATTCACATGAGTCACGCACAATTAAATAGTCAAATTTGGCTCGTTATTTTAATTGGTACATTTTTAATTATCATTATTAATTATATTTATGGCATCAATTTTTATTTACACATTTTAACCGTCAGTGCGGTTGCATTAATGGCAGCCTCAGTTATCTTTTTACTTTTGACGCTAGACCGTCCCTTTCAAGGCGAATTCGGAATCCAGCCGAGTGCTTTTCAATCTGTGTTAAGCTTTATCGAAATTTATGAGAAAAATTGAATGGGCACCCCTGCGCAGTAAGGGTTAATGCGTAAGGCAAGGGCTACTATTCGATTGTGATACCTCGGTGCTGAAAAAAAAGTTTTTATCATGTACTTCTTGTGCTGCAAAAGATTTTTTATTGAAAAAATCTTGAATTATTAATTTTAGCTTTTCATTAAAAGGATATTGTTGATGAATAACTTGCATGACTAAAAGTTTATTATCGCGGGACAAATTAATTTTTAATGTACCATCTTTTCGGACCTGCATTGTCGCTGGTTCAACAGCATGGGAGATCAAAAAGTCTTGAAATTCCGCAGCGTCTTGAACGCTTTTAAATTTTAAGCGCACGCGTTCTGTTGATACAGCTTGACTAGAATGATGTCGATGAAAATTGCAGGTAAAGAAATTAAAAATATTTTTCTTTAGGATCAAATTATGAACTACTTGATTTTTCTTTTGATGTATTTGAAGTTCTAAAGCTCCCGCTAACGTGTCCTTACTTCTTAACATTAAAATAAAATGTTCTGCCTTAATATCTTCTTGCTTCTTTTTACTAAGCAAATGATCAATATTATGCGTTGTCTCTGTTTCAGATGTTAGACCATACATTTCCCAATAACTGCTCATTGACACTTTCCTCGTTTTCATCTCTTTGTTTTTCAAGGTTATTAAAATCCCAAAAATTTTTATCCATTAACTGACTTGGTTTGATGCTGGTAAGTGCATGAAGTATATTACTCGGAACCTTGGGGTTTTCTAAAGCAAGTTGATCAATTAAAACTTTAATTTTTTTACGCATTAAATTTTCTTGTGAACCACAAAGATTACAGGGAATAATAGGAAAGCCCATTTTTTCAGCAAAAGCGGCAATATCTTTTTCTTGGCAAAATGCTAACGGCCTTATAACAATATGCTTTTTATTATCACTTAATAATTTTGGGGGCATGGAACGAATTTCACCATTATATAGAATTGACATGAGCAAAGTTCTAATCAAATCATCTCGATGGTGTCCCAATGCAATTTTATTATAACCTTCTGCTTCTGCATAACGATAAATAATCCCCCTCCGTAAGCGTGAACATAAAGAACAGTAGGTTTGACCTTCGGGAATTTTTTCTTTTACAATCGAATAAGTATCTTTGTGTAAAATGACGTGTTTGATGGCGTGATTTTTTAACCATGCTCTTAAGTCATCATCTTTCCAGCCCGGTTGAGCTTGGTCGAGGGTGAAAGCAAATAGTTCAAAATTAATTTTTGCGCGTTGTTGCAGTAACTGTAAAATTCTAACGAGCGTAAATGAATCTTTTCCGCCAGACAAACCTACCATCACACGATCACCGTGCTGAATCATGTTAAAATCGGCAATGGCTTTACCGGTATAATGTAATAATTTTTTTTCTAGCTCTGCTAACGAGGCCATGGATTATTCCGCCTAATAATATATTAACTAAATGTCATTCCGCTATAATTTTTTTTCAATTCTTGAACAAAGTTTTCTGTAGAGGTCGGTTTATCACTACGTTGATTAAAAAATGTATTTCGATGTTCGGAAATAATTTTTTTATTGGAAATTTCCGTATGATTTTTCTCGGCAAAAGAAGCGGATTGAAGCCAATCATTAATGACTTTATCAAATTCTTGTGGCGTACCTGCTGCTGCATTTATTTTATGAACTAATTGTTGCAACACCACTTGCTTATAGGTAGCACTTTGCTTACATAAAAATGGGTTAAATGTAGTTAAATTAATTTGAGTCATTTGCTGATAAATATTCAATAAACATTTTAAACGAAGCAATTGTTTTTGCTCGATCAAAATGTGCATTTGCCGGTTATAAATTAATTGATGCAAGCCAACATTTGATCTAATTAAATCAAGGAATGCTTGGGAGCGAAGAGTGAAAATACCTTCTTTTGGGGCTGATTTAAATAACGAATGCAATTGCTCCACAGAATAATTTAACTTGTCACGCAGCATGCTAAATGCACTATCCATTTGATCTTTTTGATAACCTTCAATTCGACTCAGAATCGCTAATTCATCAATATTATCTTTACCACAATAATCATCAAATTCTTTTTCTCTCTTTCTTAACGCATATTCCCGATCTTGATATAACTTAACATATGATTTAGCAATTTCTGTTCTTTGTGCATCTGTATCGACCAGTTCGTTTGCTTTGTGTAACGCGTCAATTTGTAATTTATAATTATCTTCCAATGCTTGACGATCATTACAATAACTAAGGTAGAATTTGCTAAAGGCATTATAAAATTGGTGAAGCTTTTCAATTTCAGTATCAAATGCATTTAATGAATAGAAATCTGCATCGAGTTGCGATTGAGCATGAGTGGTATGGAGTTGCAAATTTCGTAACGTCGCCTTTAGAATTTTAAATAGGTCATATTCAATTTGATAATCACTTAAACTTTTTGGATCAAAACAAAAATTGAGGGGGTTGGGAAGATGATTGGGATTAAATTCTGCTGCTGGTTGAAGAAAAGTATACCCATCTTTCAATTTTGCCGTGTAGGAAAAAGGTGTAAGTAACTCACTCTCACCCATGGTCAAAGCGCGGTCTCCCGGTGGTGTTTGATAATAAAGAGGAATACCTGCACTTTGAAGTTTGTGCCAACATTCAAGTAAGCAGTGTTTTAAGAAATTTATACTGGCCGAACTTTCATTACTTTTAAGTAGGATTCGCACAGCTTGAAAGCGTTGATCAACTTGTTCGCCTGTATACGCCCCATCTAACTTTCTTTTATCAAAGAGCGAATTCTGGCTTGGTAACTGAAGTATATCCCAATTATAATTTTTAAATGATTTTTCTAGGATAGGTTTTGCTTGTGATAAATAAAATGGATCAATATGGATGTGCAAGAACCATTGATGTTCTGCAGAGGCTTGCTCCACTTTGCCTGGAACGTAATTTATTAAAGGCATTAAAATTTTCCTAACAATTGATGGAAAGGATTAGTCAAAATAAGCTTATTTAGCTAGAGTTTTGATTCAAGCTTGCGGAGAGTATCAATTTTGATAACATTGCCGCTAACTACAAAGCGGCAATGATTCAAAAAGCTAGTTATTTAACAATAGAGACGTCTTCTGCTTGAAGACCTTTTTGTCCCTGTGTAACAGTGTATTCAACGCGCATTCCTTCTTCAAGCGTGCGGTAACCGTCCCCTTGAATTGCTCGGAAGTGAACAAAAACATCGCCACCTTGATCTCGCTGAATAAACCCATAACCTTTACTATTGTTGAACCATTTTACAGTTCCACTTTCTCGTGCTGACATAAAACGTATACCTTTGCTAATTAAACAAATACCTACATCAAACCTATCTAACCGGAGGATTTTAATCTTGAGGCAAGACAAACAGATGATATTAAAATTATAGCAGATTGTAACTTCAAAAAAAGTGATAAATCAGCGCCTTAAGTTTATTTTAAGACTTCAAAATTAGTAATTTTACGTTATTAGACAAACGTTAAAATAAAGCTTGCTAGAACTTAAAAAAATTTTTCTAAGTGAATTTTGCGGGCGTCACAATCTTTTAAAAATTGATCTGATGCAAAATAGTTGTATTCTTCAATTCGAGCCTTACCTAAGGGATCATTGGGCGTTATAGTGCGTGCAGGGTGGCAGAGAATAATGCCCTTGTCGTCAACCTCAGTTAAAAATTGAGGGAATAATTGCTGATATCGCATTCCCTGCTTGAAAGAATAAATACCTGCGAAACTTTTATTGTGTGGAACTTTCTTATTTCTTAATTTTCTTCCCAACACTTTCGTGCCGGTGAAATGAATTATTCTTTTTTTAAATTCACAACCAAGCCAACCCATTGGTTTTAAATTAACCCATCGAATATAGACGTGATGTTGGCTCAAAAAATGCATATACACGTTAATCAAAACATCGCGGAGGATAGGAAATTGATGGATATGTTGGTGACCATCAATATAATCCGGTAAAAAACCAAAAGCCGTTTTGAAGCTAGTAAGTTGTGCGATCAACTCCTCCCTCAAAATATCCCAGCTTAACTGGCGAAAGAAAGCTTTACGCAACAGAACGCTTAAAGGAAAAAAAACTGGACCATAGGTTTTTTGATAAACCGCTGAGTGGGCATAGCCTTCCGTAAGGTTCCAATGCAAGCCAATATCAATATCCTTTTGATAAGGCTTGAGACGAAGGGCGTCTGCAGGAAAAGTAGTTTTATTGACCAAACAGCTCACTGCAGATAATCGTTTACGCTTTACTAAATCCAGAATGCCTTCCGTGATGCCCACAGCTTGCCCATAATCATCAGCACAAAGTACAATGCGTTTCATGTTTGCCCTTGGGTTAAACTAACAATATTTACTGGAGAGCGATTCTTCATGTCGTCCATTCGCCGTATTTTACAAAATGATTGGATTATTGACCTTATTTTTTTTGCCATCATGCTACTTCTTTTTTATACAGCATGGTTGGGCAGTTATCCGGTATTTACGCCCGATGAAGGTCGTTACACTGAAGTTGCACGAGAAATGGTTGCTCGTGGCGATTATATTACACCCCGAGTCAATGGGGTTGTCTTTCTCGATAAACCTATTTTGTATTATTGGCTCCAAGCCTTATCGATCCAATTATTTGGATTAAAAGAATGGGCCTATCGGCTTTTTCCTGTTCTTTTAGGATTAATAGGCTGTTTAACAACCTATATTTGTACAAGACATCTTTTTGATCGACTGACAGCCTGGTTTGCAGCCGCCCTATTGGCAACTACACCCCTCTATTTTGCTTGTTCCCATTATGCCAATCTCGATCTCGAAGTGGCCGTATTAATTAGTGCATCGCTTCTTTGTTTTATTACCGGAGTGGGTCAAGAAGGGCGTAGAAGGTTGTGGTTCTTTTGTGCAGCTTATGCATTTTCAGGTTTAGCCATTTTAACAAAGGGTATGATCGGCCTTGCTTTCCCGGTGATGATCGTGGGGTTATGGGTATCACTCAGTAACCAATGGTCTGTTTTGAAAAGAATTTATATTTTTCGGGGCTTGCTTATCATCAGTGCTATCATTTTACCTTGGTTTTTACTTATTCAGCGCGCTAATCCTGAGTTTTTTTACTACTTTTTTGTCACACAACATGTGACGCGTTATTTGTCTGGCGCTGCATTCAACAACCAATCACCAGCATGGTTTTACGTTCCCATTGTCTTACTTGGTTTTTTCCCTTGGTCCTTATTTTTATTCCAATCCTTCGTCGTCAATTTTCGGAATGTAATAAAAAATACTAAATCATACAGTACTGAACTTTATCTTTTTCTATGGGTCATTTGTGTCTTTACTTTTTTCTCTATTCCTCACTCAAAAATTATCAGTTACATTCTTCCTATTTTCCCCCCGCTCGCCATTTTAATTGCCCGCTACTTTGCAATTTTGTATCGCGGCGATACGATTAAGCAACAACACGTGGGCTGGCAACTTATTGCAGGCGGTCTACTTTTTGCGATTGTCCTATTAGTTACAACGTTTGTGCCGATTCTTCCTCTACCCGCAACTTTTACACCCCACATCAAGCTTATTGCTTATCTCTTTATTTTATCAGCTTTAATCGGTTTAATTTTTTTAAGGAGAAAGAGTTTGCTGTTTCACTTTAGCTTGTGGAACATTACGACAATCGCTTATTTACTTGTGGTCATAGCCGGCGCAACCCACTTAAACGTTAACACTGCCAAACCGTTAACAACCTATCTACAGACCGTTTTGAAACCTGAAGATGAAGTCGTGCATTACTTTAAATATTATTACGATGTTCCCCTCTATCTCCATCAGCAAGTAACTCTCGTTAATAATTGGGATCCCCTTAAAATACGTGCGAAAGATAATTGGGCAAGAGAATTACTTGATGGTCGCCACAAACAAGAAGCCAATTGGTTAATTAATGAAGAAATTTTTTGGTCGAAGTGGCATAGCAAAAAACGCTTGTATGTATTTTTGAATACTAATTATTTAAATCAATTCAAAGTTGGAGCCCCTACTTATTTTGTCGTGCAAAAACATCGTGATATTTTGCTAGTGAGCAACCAACCACAAGTTACTTAAAAACCCAAAATTTATTTGAAATAAAGGTAAAAATAGGAAGGATCATTAAGACAACGGCGAGCGCTATAGGATAAGGAAGAGATAACGATAAGAATAGATAGAATAACACTTCACTTAGCATTAAAACGATGCATTGGATTAAAAGCAGTTTGGGGAGTGCAATGAAGTGAACGACGTCAGTATCCGAAAAAGTCCACAACCGATGACCCCAATAACTAAATTGGAATGCAACAAAAAAAGCAAAAACATTGGCAATAAGTGGATTTAACGTTCCCCATTGAACAAGAAAAACGACGCAACAAAAATGCACGAGGGCTGCGAATAAACCGACCACTCCAAAACGACACAATTGATGAATCAAAATCAAGTTTGACGTATTACTTCTCATCAAAGCCTTCTTTTACTTCTAATAAATATTTAGGACGTTGTTTGACTTCGGTAAAAATCCGCGCAATGTATTCACCCAAAATGCCAATAGATAATAACTGGATACCCCCTAAAAACATGATAGCAACAATAAGTGTCGGGAAACCTGGTAGATCCGCGCCATAAATCAGCGTCACTGTTACCATGTAAATCGCATAAAGAAGTGAAATAAAAGAAATGATCGAACCGATAAAACCCCAAACACGTAACGGAACATTCGAAAAAGAAGTGATACCTGTAAGGGCAAGTTCAGCTAAACTTCTTAAACCCCAACCACTTTGCCCTCCTCGTCTTGCTTGTACTTCGTAAGGAATACCCATTTTTTTATAACCCACCCACGCATACAATCCCTTCATAAAACGAGTGCGCTCAGGAAAAGTAGACAAAGCGGCCATGATTTTTTTATCGATTAGTCTGAAGTCGCCAGCGTTATTGGGAATATCAACTTGCGCAATTTTACGCATTAGCCAATAAAATAAATGGGCAAATTGACGTTTAAAATAAGACTCGCCAGCACGGTCTTGTCGTAGCCCATAAACCATGTCATAACCTAGCCCCCATTGATTTAAAAATTCAGGTAGTAAGGCAATTGGATGCTGAAAATCACCATCAATTAAAATAGCAACTTGACCGTGCGCGTGCTCAAGACCTGCGGTTAACGCAATTTCCTTGCCAAAATTACGTGAGAGTCCTAATAATTTTAAGGGATAAAGAGATGCAAGTTGACGGATTTTTGCAACGCTCTCATCCGTGCTTCCATCATCAACTAAAATCATTTCGTAAGAATGAGACAATGTTTTAAGCATTTCATTGAGATGTTCGATAAAAAGTTGGATGTTATCTGCTTCGTTAAAAACCGGAATGATGCAAGATATAAAAACTGATTTATTGTGCAAAGCAACTTGGCGTTGGGAAGGATGCATTATTATAATTTCCTACAAACCAAATAAACGATGGGGATGAAAAAAATGAATCACGGGGTGGTCCCTTTATTTTTTTTAAGAAGACGATGAAAGAAAATTTTGCGTAAGAATTGCGAAGACTGCATCGATTCTGTATAAATTTCTAAAAAGCGCGTCAGTGTAAAATGCTGCCAAAAAGCTTGGTCTTCTTTATTATCAAAAATATGTTTTAAATTCCGATACCGTTCATAAATATGGAGCGGACGGGATTTGAATTGAACATCAGTGATATCAATTAAATGAATTTCATTATGATGCCAAATCAAGTTACCCAAATGAATAGACCGAAAAAAAACACCCTTTTCGTGCAACATTGCAATAAAATGAATGATACTTTTTATAATTTTTACATTGGGTTCCACTGCTAGAATAGTTCGCAAATCTTCGCCAGGAATTTTTTTATATTTAATTAAGTGTGCCTGCATAGCCTGACAACTTGCAAATTGACTAATGACAGGAGCGTTAAAACCGTATGCTAATAATTTCCGAGCATTTTCATAAAATTTTAGTGCGCGAGGTTTGATTCGATCGGAAGAAAAAAATTTATCTTTGCGTAAAAAAACGCGAATGATTGCATCATTATTTTCTACAACTTTTGGAAAATAACCGGGCGCTTGTGTTCGATAGACGATATTTTGCGTATCGTAAATAATTGCATTAAACGCGCTAGAAGTTAATGAATCCATGAAAATGCCTTAAAAAAAAGAAAAAATCTACTCTGACTGGTGCAGGCGCAACAAACCTGTATAAACACCTTGGATACGAATCCGATGTGATGGATAAGCTTTTGGTTTGACTGCCGCATCACTCGAAAACAACGTGATATGGTCAGGAATTTGATAAGATAAACGCTTTAAAGTGTTCTTCTTGCCATCAATGCAAGCCACAACCATTTCACCTTCTTGAACATCTTGAGTCTTTTTACAAATGATAAAATCACCCTTCAAAATGCCGTCCTCCGTAACAAAGTCATCTTGCGCTTGCACTAAAAAATGATGCTTAGAAGCAAGTAATCCAGACAAATCGACGGCATTCGTTCGATCCAAGAGATGCATGCCTTGAAAATTGTCTTGCATGACAGGGAACATATAATCCAACGATTCCACGACTTGAAGATTTCGATATCCTTGTCGCTCGTACTTCAACTTTCCTTCTTTGACAAGAGCGTGAATATTTCTGCTGATCAGACTAATTGAATTAGCACTAATCCCTATCCCGGTTGCAATTTCAACTAAAGAGGGGGCATAGCCTTTTTCTGCAATGAAATCCTTAACAAATTGTAGAACCCGAATCCTTACGGGTATCGCCATGTTTATTCACCTTTTGTAGACTATTTTTCGAGAATAGTGAAGTAATAATCAAATAGCAAGCATTGTGAAAGTAGAGGCTAAAAAGGTGCTAACGATCATGACCCAACACCCCAGTGCCTATGTGGCAAATGGGTCGTAATGCAAGCAACTTATGCTTTTACCCTAAATCACGCACCTGATAAGGGCTTCATTAACTTTAAACAAGCCAGATATTCTGATGCATCTAAATAGCGTCGTGCACATGCATAGTAAGGTTTGAATTTATTGACGATCGGTTGCACTCTTTCACCCACTGAATAATAATTTTTATAAATTATTTCATACTGATCGGTGCGTTCAAATGATTTCATGCCGGTTAAAATCTTACAGTCTTTACAGTTGGGATTGTAGGTTGCATTAAAGTCATATTCCTTCTTCCAAAAACCCTTTTGGCGAATGGAATAGTAATACGTAATATAGTTTTCAAGTTGTTGTTGATCAAGTGAGTATTGATAAGATCTGAAAGCTGGATTGTTACCAAAAATAGGACTAACTGCAGGATTACCGCATAAGGGGATTTCAAATTCGCTATGCGGAAAAGTTAAAATTTGAAACCAATCGCTATGCAAATGTCCTGCAAAAATGCCGACAATATCCTCTGCATTTTCTTTTAATAAAGCTTGAAATGCTTTAGCATTTTTCTTTTGCCAAAATTCAATTAGTGTAAACAAACGAAATCTTAAAGTTGCAAAAACATCAATGCCTGGGGGAATATGCATTAAAATAAGAGCTTTTTGATGATTTGTTTTAACGTGTTTCAATTCATTGCGCAACCAATTTAACTCTTCCTCGGCAGCGCTCAACACTTGCTTACCTCGTGCACTTGAAGAAAATAAAACTGTGTTAAGCGCAATGATTCTTAAACGCGGATCGCCGTGGGCATTAATCGCATAATAGCCGCCTTTTAAAAAAGTTTGATTAAACTGACCGCGTTCATTTTGATTCTGAATCAAGGGTCCCCAAAGATTAGCAAGATCCCTAAAAAAACTTCCATTAATTTCCTGAAAATAGTCACCCTGATAGGAATCATTATTCCCAATGACGGGATAAATATCTTTTCCTGGAAAAGCTTCACGTAATTGCAAGGTTAAGAACGTCATCATTTTTTTTATAAACGATTGGTAACCAACTAAACTTCGGTCTAACGAATATTTTTTATAATAAGTTCGCAAATCATGGCCTAAGTAATCGCCTAACAAAATAATAAATTGTGCCTGCTCAAGTTCTGCAACTTTACTTGCTTCAATAAAAGTTGAATGCAGCAAATTGAAATTACTATCTGCAAGATAACGCGGAGGATTCTTATCCAAAGCGGTTAACAGCGTTGCCCACTGCTGGGCAGGAGTTGCTTGCATTTTTTGGATGAGGGGACAAGGAATTTGCTTTCCACAGGAAGTAAAGGGGTCAAAATGGAGGTCAGTCATTGTCAAAAAATGAAGCGCACTCTTCCCTTGCGTTGGCGTTGCTGCTAAAACGTGAGTTGAGGTAAAAATAAAACCAAATAAAGCTACATAAATAATATAGAAAACGCGGTTCAGTGCCTGCATGGGTTTACCCTTTTTATAATTTCTTAATCTGTTTTGGGAAATCATAAAGACTGTTAAAAACATTTGCAAATGCGACGTCATAGCGCTACATTGTTGCACCTTTCTGGAGCGTATGAACATGATGAACTCGATAATTTTAAGAAACCTCATCGTGCTGAGCATTTTTTTAGCACCTTTTGCGCCTCTTTATGCGGCGGTTGCAACCACTGAGCAAGAAAAACTTGCACAAGAAATCAATCAAGCAGCTGATAATGAAACCCAGGTGGAAGGAAAACTAGCCCGCGAAAATAAAATTCCAAATTATTTTGGCATCGCTTTCTATAAGCCTACCTATGTAATGCCTTATTATTACACAGGCTCACCGTACAAAAGTATTTACGAAAATAACACCCCCGGCAATGAAGGCGTTTCACGAACTGAAATTAAATACCAATTAAGTTTCAAAGTGCCGGTTTGGAAAAACATGTTTCATTCTTTTTCCAGTCTTTACATTGCTTATTCGCAACTCTCCTATTGGCAGGCCTATGATCATGATGCCTTTTTCAGAGAAACTGATTATGAACCCGAAGTATTCATTGCTAATGAATTTAATTTACCTCTTACGTCAAATTGGAAATTAAACTTCATTAACCTCGGTGCTTCGCATCAATCCAATGGTTTTGGTAATGATTTGGAAAGAAGCTGGAATCGAGTCTACCTCGAAGCCATTGCTTCTGCCGATAATTGGATGGTAAGCGTGAAACCTTGGCTCATTATTCATGACGAAAGTTTCCGGGAGCACAATCCTAATATTGCCAATTATTTAGGATATGGTCAGGTCACTGTGGCTTACAAAATTGATCGCCAAGTCATTTCGCTCATGGCGCATAATTTCATTGAAGGCGGTGGCAAACATCCGACTGTTGAACTTGCGTATAGCTTTCCTATTACTAAAAACTTTAATGGCTTCGTCCAATTTTTCAGTGGCTACGGTCAAAGCTTAATTGAATACAATCACCACACCAATAGTGCGGGCATCGGCATCGCATTATCTAATTGGATTTAATTGGGGGAAAGGTGTTACCAAGTTTTGCTTCTTTTAGCCAAAACTTAGTGGCACCTGCAACCGCAGCTGGGATCACAAAAAAGTTAAGAAAGGGCACCATACTTGCAATAAGGACGCTAATCCCAAACCCAAAAGTTGTAAAGCGTTGTTTATTTAAAAATAACCGGGTTGTTTGAAAGCTAATCCGATGATTATCTGAAGGATAGTCAATAAAGGTCATGGCCATAAACCATGCATTAAATAAAAACCAAAACAAAGCAGCAAAAGGTTGGGCAAAAGGTAAAAGAAATAAAAGTAAAAGCAACAAAGCTCTTGGTAAATAGTAACCTAACACTGCAATTTGCCGGCCTAAACTACGCGGCACATCTTTCAGCGTCGCCATCATACTTTGATTCACACTCGCCTGCCCTGTTAAATGCGCCTCGACTTTTTCTGCGAGTAAACTATTAAAAGGCGCACTGATCAGGTTAGCGAAAGTCACGAAGGTATAAATAAAAACTAAGACGAAAGCTACAAAAAACAGTAACCATAATAAAGAGCCAAGCCACTGCAACCAACTTGGCAATATGCCTGCAAACCATGCATCAAACACATGCATATAATGTCTTAAGAAAAAAAACAAGCCCAGGAATAAGATGATATTGACGATGAGAGGAATGATTACAAATCGTTTAATACCAGACTTTGTGATGAGACTAAAACCATCCAATAAATAACTTATTCCTGTCATTGGCGAGTTCATAACGTAATTAATTTTCCTGGACGCAAGTTGCTAATACAAATGATTAATAGAAAAGGAATGACAATGTCCATCCAAAACCACGAGCCTGCATTACCCACGGCAAAATTGTTATGTGCCACCATTTGATAAATATGAACTAAGGCGTCTCCCCACAACCAAATGGTTGCGGCAATAACAGTTGCCAAGCGAAAGCCATAACTCGCTTTAAACGCTAAAATACCTAACACCCCAATACTTAAATTAGCCATCGCAACTTCATACTCAAAAGGATTAGTAAACCAACCAATACTTGCAGAAGCAAGATGGGGGAAAAAGAGATGCATGATAAAAGCAAATACGCCGGTAACCCCTAAAGCAAAAAAGGAAATCCACCGAAATACTATTTCACTTTCAATAAAACGTTTACCCACCATTATTTTATGAAAAATCATAAAAAAAACGGCCAAAACCAACATGGCTAAAGAAAAATTTCCTAAAATACTTGCCATCACATTTCCAGGCATATCCCTTACCTCCAAAATAGTGTTGTAAAATCTTATCATAATCCCACGTGACGCTGTGAGTTATCCATGAGGGGTTGAACGATAGGACCAAAATTTCGGTAAACTAATACAGCAAACAGCAACACCCGCTACACAAAGAATGCCGCCCGATACAATCGAAGTTGTGATGCCAAAAGCTGCCGCAACGAGCCCCGCTTCCGTATCACCCAGTTTAGGACCACTTAGATAACTGATCATTTCGATGCCCGCCATGCGACCGCGGATGTTATTGGGAATGGTTTCATTCCACATAATGCTTCTAAAAATGCCACTAATCGCATCAAACCCACCAGCAATGGCGAGAAACAACAGCGCGAGCCCGTAGTATGGCGCTAAACCAAAACCAATCATCGCAAAACCCCAGAGTGTTGCAGCAATAGCAATCGCCCGACCATGTCGTTTGACATCACGTGCCCAACCACTAAAAATAGCGACCCCTAATGCACCCACTGCAGGCGCTGCATAAAGTAATCCAAGTTGCTCCGGCCCACCAAAGGACAAGGCGATAGCAGGAAAAAGCGCAGTCGGCATGCCGAAGACCATTGCAATAAAATCCACTAAATAGGTTCCCATCAGCTCTTGTCTGGAAACGGCATACCGAAAACCTTTCATGATAGAAGCTAGCGTTGATTCATCAACGACGTTCGAGGGTTTGGGGATATGAGACATGAGTAATAGCGCGCAGAGAGACAGGCCAAAGCTCATAAAATCGAGGAGATACGTTGCAACAAGTCCGTAATGGGCAATGACAAGTCCGCCTATAGCGGGGCCTAGAATCATACCGATGCTAAACTTAAAAGTACCTAAAGAACTGACTGCCGGGTAATCCTCTTTAGCGACAACTTGCTGCACCATACTATCCAGTGCCGGACGATGTAAGCCATTAAATGCTGACATGATGGCTGCTACGATAAACATGACTGAGATTGAAGGCACAGGAAGTGTTGCATTCATTGCGAGGATAACGCTGCCGCCCGCTAGAATAGCTTCCGCGCTAAATAATAAAAATTTGCGATGATAACGATCTGCAAAAACACCCCCGATTAAAGCAGTTACTAACAACGGTAGCAATTGCGCTAAACTCAACAAACCCACCATCATAGTCGAACGCGTTTCCATATAGATTTGATAGGGTAAGGCAACGCCTGTAATCATCGTCCCCATAAAGGAAATAAATTGGCCAGAAAAAAGATAAGCGAAGTTACGATTACGACGCAGGATGGATAGATTAATGAGATAGCGCATGACAAGGACCTGATAAGCGGAATAAAAATATATAAATTAAAGCAGGAAATGTAAAGGGATTACGCCGGATTAAGGCTTACTACAGTATTTAGGGGGGGAGGAAGAGGATTTAATTTTATAAGCGTTCAGGATTTCAGAGTCTCAACAAAAAATAAAAAAAGCCCAGAAACAATTCTGGGCTTTTTGAATAGTTGGCGTAAAGTTAGACTTATTATCTAAGCATCTTCATTCATTTTTCGATTAAAACATCCAAGATTCAATTCAAATCGAAAAAAATCACCATTAGCGGTGCAAGCACAAGATGCATCTAAGTCATTCCATTTTTACGCCAAACTTTTTACTATTCTTCCCTGAATATTGAGCAATGTGTGTGTATGCATTTAGTATGAACTAAATTACATTGTGTAACAAGTGACCAACTTCATGATTTGATGAAGAATAAATTTACCAATAGAAACATGTAATTTAGTGAATTGAATTCAATACAAATTATTTTTATTTTATAAATAATCGTTCAAAAAATGCGGAACGCGGCTCTCTAACCAATAATCCGGACGCCAAGGATAGCGACCCCCCACAAACCCCACGTGTCCACCCCGCTCGGTAATTTCTAAAAAAATATTAGCAGGGAGATCATCTTGCTGAGGAATAACATCTTCAGACATGAACGGATCATCTTTTGCATGAATGATAAGGGTTGGCACGGTAATGTGGTTTAAAAATTGTCGTGAGCTTGAAGCGTTATAATAATCATCAACCCCGGTAAAACCATGTAAGGGCGCGGTGACTTTATCATCAAACTCAGCCATCGTCTTAACTTGATTAAATACACTTAAGTCTAGAGGGGCTGCAAGATTTTTAAATTTTTCTTCCAAGCGAAACCTTAAACACTTAATGAAATACCATTGGTAAAAACGTGAAAAACCTTTTTGCAACCGTGCAGCAGCTTTATGCAATTCAAAGGGGACTGAGATAGCCGTGGCTACTTGCAGCGGACTTTTTTCTTTAGTCTCACCTAACCACTTGAGTAAAACATTGCCTCCGAGTGAGTACCCGACCGCGCCCAGTTTCGCATTGGGATAGCGCGATTTTATTAAATCAACTACATAGCTCACATCACTCGTATGGCCAGAATGATAGTCTTTTGGAAAACGGTTGGGCTCACCGCTACAGCCTCGGAAATGCATGAATACAGCATGCCAGCCTCGCAGAGCTAAGCTTCTTAACATACCGCGCGCATAATGCGAATCAACAGAACCTTCAAGACCATGCAAAATAATGACTAGTTTTTCGCAGGGAGCTTTATTAACCAGCCAATCTAAATCAACAAAATCACCATCAGGTAATTCCAAGCGTTCCCGCTTCAAGGGTAAGGGGATGATGCGACGGCAAAACACGGGCCATATCGTTTGTAGGTGAGAGTTGGGTAACCACCACGCAGGCTTAAATTGTTTCTTACTCATGGATGCTCCATCGAAACAACCGATTTCGTTTCAACATAAAAAAACCGAAACGATTTTTCTATCATACAATAGGCACGAATCAGGTTGGAAGAGGGCAAAGTCATTTGAATTGTCGCTGATAAAATCGAAAACATTATAAACATGCATTATTTTTATAACCATTTTTTTGCTCTGAAGTAAAATAACATCAAAATCGCGACCCCTGCCATACTAATAAATACGATGAGCCACGCCCAGGGCGTATGGATGCCGGGCAGATCGACAAAATTCATACCATAAAAGCTTGCAACTGCTGTAATAGGAATAAAAATGGTCGTGATTACGGTTAGGGTTTTCATGATTTCGTTCATACGGTTGGTTAAACCGGATAAATACATATCTAACATACTACTTAACATTTCCCGAAAAGTTTCCAATGTATCGATGGCTTGCATCGTGTGATCATAAACATCACGTAAATAAATTCGCGTCGATGTTGAAATAATTTCATTTTCAATATGCAACATATGGCTCACCGCTTCGCGCATAGGCCATATGGCTTTTCGCAAAATCAACATTTGTCTTTTTAAGCGATAAATTGTTTTTGCGTTTTCAGGTGTGGGACTAATAATAATTTTATCTTCGACTTGTTCAATGCGATCGCCAATAGATTCTAGTACAACAAAATATTCATCAACTACTGCATCAATTAATCGATACGTAAGGTAATCGGTGCCTTGCTCACGTAAGCGCTGGGACGTTCCATGTAATTTTTCACGAATTTGATCAAAACGGGTCGTATCTGCTTCTTGAAAAGATAAAACAAAATCTTTGCCTAAAATAAGACTTAATTGCTTAACTTTAAAAGTTGTTTTTTTCGATTGCCAATCTAACACTTTTAAAATAACAAATAGGTAATCTTCAAATTCTTCTATTTTCGGACGCTGTGCAATATTTAAAATATCTTCCACAGTAAGTGGATGAAGTTTGAAATAAGTCGCCACTTCTTGAATGAGTTGTGTATCATGCAACCCCTCAATATTGACCCATTTCGCACCCGGTGAATGAAGTATTTCCATGTCGGGAGAAAAATGAGTGCCACTCTTTTCTTCATAGTGTGTGGGGCTATAACTCGCAATCGTTACGCTCGGTAGGCGATCACCCTGCTTTCCTGTAAACTTTAATGTTCCGGGGGGTAAGCCTGCTTTTTTGGCGCGCTGATGTTCTTCTGAAAACATAGGATTGGCAACTCCTTTGCCTTAGGCAGATTGAAACCACTTCGCGACATCTTTAGCGAAATAAGTGATGATAAAATCAGCACCTGCCCGATGTATCGCCGTTAAGACTTCAAGGGCAGCTTTTTGCTCATTCAACCAACCTTTCTGATGCGCAGCTTTTATCATCGCATATTCCCCACTGGTATGGTAAGCGCAGAGCGGCATATCGGGATGAGTTTGTTTCACCCGCAAGATTACATCAAGATACGTATGCGCAGGTTTCACCATGAGCATATCCGCACCTTCTTCAACATCTAGTCTGCATTCGCGTAACGCTTCTTGTAAATTAGCATAATCCATTTGGTAAGTTTGGCGATTTCCAAATTGGGGCGCACCTTGTGCGGCTTCACGAAAAGGTTCGTACATGGCAGAAGCATATTTAACTGAATAGCTAAGGATAGGTAAATGCGTAAAACCAGCCTCATCCAAAGCTTGGCGAATATAGCCCACCATGCCATCCATATTGCCACTCGGGGCAATGACATCAGCGCCCGCTTTGGCATGGCTTATGGCAGCTTTAGCAAGTAAGGCTAAAGTCTTATCATTATCTACATCAACATGGCTTTTTTTGTTTGCTGAGTTGACCACTCCGCAATGACCATGATCCATATATTCACAAAAACAAAGGTCAGAAAGGACTAACAAATCAGGGGCGACTTTTTTGATGAGTGGAATAGCGCTTTGGATAATGCCAGTCTCTGCATAGGCATCACTACCTATCTTATCTTTTTTTTCAGGAATACCAAATAAAATGACACTGCGGATACCGAGGGCTACAATATTTTTTATTTCATCTTCCAATTGGTGCAAAGGAAATTGAAAATGTCCCGGCATTGCCTCCAATGGTTTTTTTTCTTTTAATCCGTGTTTAATAAATAATGGCAGAATAAGTTTTTCAAGATCTAACTGCGTTTCTCGAATTAAGCCGCGTAAAACTTCATTTTGTCGCAAACGTCTTAACCGCGTTTTAGGAAATTGACTCATTTTATTACCCTCATGATGCGCGAATTATAATAAATCACAGCAAGAATAAGTAGAAAAAATCCGCATATTTAGACCAGTTTTGGATAAGAAGTTGATAAATATCACTTAAAAAGTTATAGTGCCTGCCTAACCTTAGCAACTCTCGATATCCTTTTTAAAATAATCCACCCTGAAGGAGTTTGATCATGAAAATTTCGCGTTATATACACGCCACCTTTTTTGCTATTTTTATTCTGTTGAGCTTCCAAGCTTATGCAGTTCCCAATGCGGCAGCATCAGATACCGTCATTACGGGAAAAGTAAAATCAAAGATTGCTTTGGATCCAACTATTTCAGTTTTTAAAGTTGATGTCAGTACAAGCAATGGCGTTGTCATGTTATCTGGTACTGTTAATTCAGATACTGATGCGAGTGCTTTGATTGAAATTGCACAATCTACGGATGGCGTTAAAGATGTAGACACTGGCAATTTGGCAATAAAGAATAGTAGCCAACCTTTCACCGATACAGTCATCACTGCGAAAGTAAAGGGCGTACTCATTCGTGAAAAATTATTAGGTAAAGATGTACCTGCAGTCAACGTAAGCGTTGAAACCAATAATGGTGTGGTCTATTTATCTGGTAATGTCGATACTAACTTACAAGCTACTAATGCGGCTAACTTAGCCAAATCTGTGGATGGCGTAAAACAAGTCGAGTCACGTCTCAAAGTAGGTAAAGGAAATTAAGCATTGCAAGCTTGGGGGGCGAGTCCCCCAAGCTTGAAAAGGTTGTCAGTCCATGTTTCAAGGCCGTTCTGGGACCACGCTGAAAGAAGCAAATCTCGGTTGTCTAAAGAAAAATAATAAGAGTAGCGAACTTTAACTTACCGCTTGTTTGAAGACTTTTTCCAATTCACTCATTAATTTTTCCTGACGCGCATAGTCTAAGAAGCTTGCACTAAATGAATTTTTAGCGAGTTCATAGATAATCGTTTTATTTAATTTTAACGCAGCATTCGCTGCAATATAATTTTCATTAAGGTAGGCATCAAAATACGCTGGATCATCTGAATTTAATGTTACGCATAACCCATCTTCATACATTTTTTTTAAGGGATGTTGTTTAAGTTGAGGATAGATGCCCAGTTTGACATTAGAAATGGGGCACACATCCACTGGAATTTGTTTTGCAGCTAATCGGGTAATAAGATCTGGATCTTGCATGCATTGCACACCATGGCCAATACGTGAGACGTGCAACACATCAAGCGCTTGCCAAATATAATCAGGCGACCCTGTTTCGCCGGCGATGGCAACACTTAAAAAACCCTGTGCATGAGCGAGATCAAATAAATTTTTAAACTTTTCTGGGGGGTTACCCTTTTCCGTGGAATCTAAACCAATCGCGACGATATGATCTTTAAAAATTAACGCCTCCTCAAATATTTTAATTGCTTCCTCTTCACTTAAATCACGCATAAAACACATGATCAGAAAAGCAGAGATACCATACTTTGCTTTTGCTTCTTGGACTGCGCGAGTTAATCCCTTGATCACAGTAGAAAGCGCAACGCCTCTGGATACATGTGCCTGGGGATCAAATGAAACTTCAGCATGACGAATATTTTGCATAGCAGCTTTGTGAAAATAAGCCATGCCTAAATCATAAAAATCTTCTTCGGTAAGCAGCACTTGGAGTGCGGCATAATAAATTTTTAAAAAAGAAGATAAGTCGGTAAATTGAATAGTATGCGGAGTAGATAATATAATTTTATTTCGTTCAGCGAAACGAGTTACTAATTCTTCAGATAAACAACCTTCAATATGAATATTTAATTCTGCCTTGGGTATCAGTGCAATAAACTCATCAATTTGCATGGAGGCCCTACTCCTCGGGTAAAAAACGAGTCCCGTTACTTTAAGTCTAGCAAAGTTAAATCCATTTTTATTAACTTTATCTTACTTAAAAAGTTTATAATTAAGTTTTAAGCTGGAAAGGACGCCCTTTGAAAAATTACTCATTTTTGCTCATTTTATTAAGCATTATAGTGGGGATTTTAGCAGGGATATTTTTTCCGCGCGAAACGATTGAAGTTAAGTGGATTGGTCAACTTTTTATCAACCTTTTGAAATTAATCGTTTTACCCCTTATTTTCTGTGCCTTAGTCAGTGCTATTACTTCAATTGGTGGCATGAAACGCCTTGGCACGATTGGCATGTACACATTAGGCTATGTTTTATTCAGTGTTTCAGTAGCCGTTACAATTGGTCTCATTTTGCTCAACATTTTCAAACCAGGCGTTGGCGTCGCTGCAAATTTAATTCTCGCATCTGCTGAGCCCATTGATTTAAAGCCCATCCCTTTTTCCTCTTATATTCTTACATTATTTCCTCCTAATATTGTGGCAGCTGCTGCGAAATATGAAATTATGCCCATCGTTTTTTTCAGTATTGTTTTTGCGATTGCATGCTTAGCAGTGGGAAAAACGTCGCGACCCGTCATTGATTTTTTTGTGGGGTTGCGAGACGTGTTAATTAAAATGATTATGTGGTTGATGTATTTAACTCCCCTTGGCTTATTTTCCTTACTGGGGGCTGCGGTTGCTGAAGCACAGTTACAACATCTTTTGTTGCAAAGTTTAAAAGGTATGATGTTTTTTATTTTGATCTTTTTAGCCGGCTTGTTTTTGCAAATACTCTGGCAATTTGTAGCGTTAATATTAATCACCAAACGCAATCCAAAACTTTTTCTAAAGTCAGCCAGTAATGCTTTGCTGACTGCTTTTGCCACCTCAAGTTCAATGGCAACTTTACCGGTAACGTTGATGGTCGCAAAAGAGCAAAACGTGAATGAAGATGTTGCTCGATTTGTATTACCCTTTGCAACGACAATTAATCTCGCGGGAACTGCAATGTATGAAGCCGTTTCGGCTTTATTCTTTTGTCAAATCCTCGGGTACGATTTATCCCTCCTAGGACAACTGGGCGTCTTCTTTGTTGCCATTCTCGCGGGCATGGGTGCAACAGGTATTCCAGAAGGGGGCTTAATTACCATGGTGATGGTACTAAAAAGTGTTAACGTACCAGCTTCCGCCATTGGATTACTCCTACCTTTCGATCGCATCTTGGATCGCTTTAGGACCATGACGAATGTATGGGGTGATTTAGTCTGTGCCTCCATTGTCGACCATTTTCAGTCGCAATCAAAAAATAAGTCTGGATAAGTTAGATGAACTGAAGTGCCTCTCCACTTCATCAAAAAATTTCCTCTATCTTCTTCTACAAATAAATATTCTTTGCAAGATATGCGTTAAGATAAAAGTTAGATATTGATAAGGCATTGAAACTTCACTTTCAGGGAGAGCAACATGCGCAGGAAACCCCTTTGCAAAACCATTGTAGCAAGCTTCATTTCACTGATTTTAACTTCAGCTTATGCTGCAACCACCGTACCCATGTACATGATCGATGCAAAAGGCCAGGGGAAAAGTATCGGATCCATTAAAATTGAAGATTCCCTTTGTGGTGTCCTCATTACCCCCGATCTCCATGATTTGCCGCCAGGACTCCACGGCTTTCATGTTCATCAAAAACCTTCCTGCGGCGATCGAGGGATGGCAGCGGGCGATCATTTAGATCCTGATGAAACCGGTGAACATAATGGTCCTTATCGAAAATTAGGCCATCTGGGTGATTTACCTGTTCTCGTGGTGGATCAAGCAGGGAATGCAACGATCCCTACCCTTGCGCCACGTTTTAAATTAAGCAAACTTAATGGGCATAGCATTATTATTCACGAAGAAGGAGATAATTATGCTGACTCACCAAAAAAATTAGGTGGGGGCGGTCCTAGAATTGCTTGCGGCATTATTGGTGAAGGCGCATTGTAAAAAAAAAGGGTGAACGTCTTCCGTTCACCCTTCTTGCAGATAGTTACGCAGGCATCGCAAAATCAATTATTTCCTCGATAATTTCACCTAAGACGCGATGAACAATTTCAGTAGGATGGAGTTGATCCCAAAAAATATGTTCGTTAGGTTTTGCACAAGGTATTGCTAAGCCTAATTGGTAAGACTTACCTAAATGATAAGCGTGCATTACTTCAGGTGTTTGCCGGGCTTGTTCTACCAATTGATCAATTTCTTGTTCGGAAGGTGCACTATGATATTCTGCAATCCAACCTTGGCGAAGAGCTTGCTTTAATTCATCTTTTTGATTTTGGTCTTGGAAAAAGTATCCTCCTTTCCAACAAGCAGTGGTGGTGTCTGTAATATTGCCATTATATTTTTTATTATATTTAGCAGGATTGGCAATGACGTCATTTAGCATATCGAACAAATTAATATAAATAATTTTGATTTGCGGATTTGCATTTTTCAATTCCTCCATGACTTTTAATAATTTCTTATTATGGAGTTGCGATAACTCTGAAAGTCGTTCACTGGATTTATTATTATTTTGTGCAAAAGGAGATTTAGCTAAATCAGGTAAATTAAGCACAACAAAAGATTTTCCACCTTTACTTATTAATGTTTTGATAGAAGTAGCAATTTGTTCTGTAACTTTGGTGCTAACCACTTCGCCATCGGCTTTTTCATCGAACATGTAATCATTGGCGCCAATCCACACGGCAAACAAAACTTTTGATTTATCTTGAAAGTTGGAATCAAGAAGGTAATCGTTGACTTGTGCAGTCAATGTTGATGGCGCGATAAACTTACCATTCGGGTGATGATATATTGCAGTTGCTCCACCTACAGCATAAACTTTATAACTACTATAATATTTTTTATAATATCGATCACCTAATCCTTCTGCCCAAGTCATGCCATTAGAAAATCGTCCTTTGTAATAAGGCGGAGACTTTGGAATAATTTTTAAAAACTTTTTATAAAGATTACCATTGTCAGTTAAGCTATCACCAAAAAAGATAATTCGATTAAAGGGTTCGGCAAAAATAGTTGTCGTCCAGAAAAACATAAAGAGGAAGATAAGTTTTTTCATTAAGGTTCCTTGGCAATAAAAATGTAAATTTTAACGAGGCAAGCCTGACTTGTCATGCTGTATCTGCACGTCTAGCCAAACCTTTTATTTTAATTGACCAAAATAAATTTTAGTTAAATAACTAAACTTTATTTTTTTCAAATGTGCGTGCACATTAAATATTTTCTGTAAATCATCAATCATTTCTTCATAACGCGGTTCACCTTTTTGTAAAGCATAAGAAGTTGACAACAACCGGCCTTTAAAGCCTTCCCAATTAAAAAATTGATGCTGAGGAAAAGAATAAGTTTGCATTGTAAAAGGAGAAAAAAAATCATCCATAATAGTTTTTTCAAATTGTCGTGCAGATGTTTCTTGTGCATAACGACCATATTTGAGAATGAGATTTTCATAATCTTGATTAACTTTCGTGTGCAAATCGCGAACGTTCCATACAAATATCCCAAAACCGGGTAAACGAAGAATACGTAAAAATTCCTGGTGACATTGTTTTTGATCAAACCAATGAAACGCTGTGCCTGCGGTAACATAATCAACACTGTCAGCGGGAAGTGTGGTTTGCTCTGCACTACCTTCTACACTGATGAAGTTGGGAAAATTTTTTAAAAAAATTTCGCCTGCTTCGCGCATTTTTTTATTCGGTTCAACACCATAAACACGATTACCATTTGCCAAGAAAAGCTTGGTTAATAATCCCGTACCCGAACCAATGTCAGCAATTACGGCTTGCGGAGATAATTGTAATTTTTCTTTCAATAGCGTTATCAACGCCTGCGGATAAGAAGGACGGTAAAGCTGATAATTGGACGACGTATGGCTAAATCGTTCAAAGTTATTTTTCATTGGGTTTGATGATGAGTCATAACGCGAAGTTGTAGAATTCCGGCAATTTTTGCTATTTCATCTAATGTTTCTTGATTAATCGGTAATGCTAAATCAATCACTGTGTAGGCAATATCTTCGCGCGACTGATTTAATAAACTTACAATATTTAATCGGGCGGCAGCAAGTTTTGCAGAAATTTGCGCGACCATATTGGGAATATTGGCGTTAACGATCGCTAACCGTGCGGGTGTTGATAAAGTAGGAACTGAAAGAGAAGGGAAATTTGCAGCATTCGTAATCGACCCATTTTCCAAAAATTCACGAATTTGGTTTGCGAGCATCATGGCACAATTTTCTTCAGCTTCTTTTGTTGAAGCACCAAGATGGGGCAAGCTGATGACGCGAGGATGGTTGCGCAAAATTTCTGTAGGAAAATCGGTGACATAAATATGAACTTTATCTTCATTCAATGCATCGACAAGCGCTTCCTCGTCGATAATGCCCATACGTGAAAAGTTTAAAAGGACAATCCCTTTTTTCATTAGATTAAAGCGAGCTGCATTAAGTAAATGCTTTGTAGCTGGCATTAAAGGGACATGAAACGTAATAAAATCAGCTTCCATTACCAAATCATCAATACTTCGTGCTTTTTTGACTTCAGAGGAAAGCATCCAGGCATGATTAACAGTAATGGACGGATCATAACCAATAACTTTCATTCCGAAACTCATTGCAGCATTCGCGACGCGCACACCGACATTCCCAAGCCCGATCACCCCTAACGTTTTGCCTAACAATTCAAAACCTACAAATTGTTTTTTATGCTGTTCAATCATTTGTTCTAAATTGTTATTCGTAGCAAGAGAGGTAACATAATTTAACGCTTGTGGAATATTGCGACTCGCAAGTAACATACCAGCCATCACTAATTCTCTCACAGCATTGGCGTTCGCACCTGGCGTATTTAAAACGGGTATGCCGCGTTTAGTTAAAGCAGCCACGGGAATATTATTTAATCCAGCACCCGCGCGTCCTACAACTTGTGTCGAAGCGGGAATCGTCATTTCATGCATAGCATGGGAACGAACTAAAATAGCATTGGGGTTTTTAATATCAGATGCTATTTCATAATATTCACGAGGGAATAAATTTAAACCCGCCACTGCTATGGTATTAAGCGTTTGGATCTTAAACATCTTCGCTCCTTCTCGCCCTAACCAAAGGACGTTGATGATTTCTCATGAAGAGAGTTTAAAAATTAACACAAGATGTTATATTGACATCCGAATGATTAGCGTAATGGGTATATACCATGGCAATTTTAAATTGGCAAATGCAACAACCGATCTCTTCTGTTTTCTTTGATTGCGATGGCACACTCACGAGTATTGAAGGTATCAATCAATTAGCCGAATTGAAGGGTGTGGCCTCCCAAGTTGTCGCCCTCACAGAACTTGCCATGAGTTCAACTGGTATCAATGAAGGGCTGTATACTGAACGTTTAAAGATTATTTTACCTCATGAAACCCAGGTTCATGCATTAGCACAATCTTATATAAAATGGCAAACTCAACATGCTAAAGATGTCATTACCATTTTGCAACGCTTGGGCAAAACTGTTTATATTCTTTCCGCAGGACTAGAACCTGCAGTCATTTTTTTTGGTAAACACCTTGGCGTACCTGAAGAACGTATTTTTTCGGTAGGTATTACTTTTGACGCTCAAGGTCATTATCTTGATTTTGATCATACTTCACCCTTAATTCACCATGATGGAAAACGTCGGCTTATCCAACAACTTGTT
Organism: Gammaproteobacteria bacterium; assembly: GCA_013816845.1. Taxonomy (NCBI): domain Bacteria; kingdom Pseudomonadati; phylum Pseudomonadota; class Gammaproteobacteria; species Gammaproteobacteria bacterium. The sequence goes on along the minus strand of JACDDU010000002.1, from coordinate 205,919 downwards.
CGGGATGCGCGCCTTACATCTTTAATTGGGGATGGATTAAATGACTGTGTTGCGGCCGATATTGTAACTCGCTTTATCGGTTTCGGCGGTGTTTTTTTTCGCGAAAACATTGCGCGCCTCTCTGATTACTATCTTAACGCGCCTACTCTTTCTCCGCTGCTTGCTTTATTGTTAACAGCCTCTGAAATTCAATTATTAAGCCCAGCTGAAAATCAACTTTATCAGCTCGGATTAAACTATTTTTTAATGCAAGACAGTAACATACCCGCCATCAAAAAATAAAATTTAAACTTGCAATCCCAATATAAATTTTGCAAAATGCAAAACCCTTCGTTGCACGTTTTATCCTACCCTTTTTTAAAATTTTCCCACACATCCATCATCTTATTTGCTTTGGAGAAGCTTTATGCGCAATTTTTTTTATGTAATTTTTATTTACGCCCTAAGTACACAAGCCTTTGCCTTTCACGGTTCTCATTTTAAAATACTCAATAGCACCATTCGATCCACAACGAATGCACGGGGTACATTTATTAATCTCCCCCGCGTTTTCCGCATTCATGAAAACGATGACTATCCTGCGTCTAGAGCATTTTCAAGAACAAATAATCTCACCGGTCATACGGGAACCCCTGTTAAATTACGTGGTGTTCACGAGGTCTACATCACGAATGAAACCCAACAAAAGCAAATTTTTGAATATCGTCAGGGATTATATTTCCAACAGCACAAGATTGAGCGCATTACGCTCATTGAACTTGAGCCAAAGGGAGAATTTTCTGATGAATCAGAGAGCGAAATGGAAGTGACCCCTCTTGAGCGAGGTCAATATCCATTTGTGGTCGAGACCGACTTTCGAGGCATCTATAACGCGCACGTTGAAGCTCATGGTAAGTTAGCGATTAGCGATTAGCGATTAGCGATTAGCTCTTCAAATTTTAGTGACTTGGTAATATAGTCCCAACTATAATAATAAAAGACATCATCGTTATGCCCTCCACACAATCTTTAGAACTTTTTGCAACGCTCGCTGGATTTCTGAATATTATTCTTTGCATTCGCGCCAATATCTGGAACTGGTTTTTTGGCATCGTGATGGTCGTTTTATATGCAGTGGTTTTTTACCAAACAAAGCTCTATGCAGACATGGGGTTTCAATGTGTCGCATTAGTTTTGCAATTTTATGGTCTGAAGAGGTGGTCGGAAAAGCTCAAGCTCGAACCAACTCCTCTAAAAATAACACCTAAAAAAATATGGTGGATCGCTTTAAGTTCGACCATGGTTTTATTTGGTGCCATTGCCTTTTTGTTAGCAAGATATACGGATTCAAATACCGTTTTAATCGATGCCGCCACTACCGCAGGGAGCCTGGTTGCCTTATGGATGCAAGCGAATGCTTGGATTGGGCATTGGTTATTGTGGATCGTGGTTTGTAGCGCTTCGGTTGAAATGTATTTAATTAAAAACCTATATTACACAGCGGGTCTATTTTTTATTTTTATTATTTTAAATGGTTTCGGTTTTTACCGTTGGCGGGCGCAATTGCGACTAACAAAGGAAAACTGGTAAGCATTTATTATACAGATGCTTACCAGTTGTTAATTACAACACCAATTTAGCTTACTGGGTAGTAGTCGTTGCTGAAGCTGGTTCAACAGTCGTCGTTGTGGTATCTGGCGCTGCCGTTGTCGTTGTTGTGGTTTCTGTTGTCACTGGTGTGTAATTAAAATAGAAAATCACCCCGATTACGGCTAGTACGATAATGATAATACCAACTATCATGCCTGTATTGCTGGCATTCTCATCACGATCCCTTGGGTTTCTATTGTCACTCATTGTGATCTCCTTAAGTCGATTGCTTCCTAAACGCGAAAATGTATTCCACTCACTATCATAGCAATTTTTTATGCACTTGATAAAGTCACTTTCTTTTCAAGTTCTTGATTTGACCAATCAGGCGTTACTTCCCAATCTCACCACACGTTCAAAATTTGACCCACACTGTTGCAGCTCATCATAAATAGGTTTTAAATGTTTACTTCCCGAAGGTTATTCATTTGAGAAAGGAAGCAGGATGATTAAACGAGTAAAGAAATATTTTGGCATACTCGGACCTGGCATAACCACAGGGGCAGCTGGAAACGATCCTTCGGGAATCGCAACCTATAGTCAAACTGGTGCTCAATTTGGATACAAACAACTCTGGATAGTTTTTTTAATCCTCCCTTTCCAAATTGCTATTCAAGAAGCCTGTGCACGGATTGGTGCCGTCACGGGAGAAGGATTGGCCTCGGTTATCAAAAAGAAATTCAATCCTTGGATTCTTTATAGCGTTATTTTTTTATTCCTCATTGCCAATGTTATTAACATTGGGGCAAATTTAGGTGCGATGGCTGCCACGATGCAACTGATTTTTCCTCTTAACTTCACGCTTTTGACGGTTGGTTTCACGACGATCATTTTGGCTATGCAAATCTTTTTATCCTATCGTATTTATGCAAATATTTTAAAATGGCTGGCCTTGTCGCTCATTACTTACCCCTTGACCGCTATCATGATTCACATTAATTGGGGGCAAGTTTTCAAAGCCACCTTCATCCCCCATCTAGAATTTAATTTTGCTTATTTATTTATCTTAACCGGTTTATTAGGGACAACAGTTTCTCCCTATTTATTTGTTTGGCAAGCTTCGCAAGAAGTTGAAGAGGTCAATAAGAAAAACTTAAATACCATAGGTGGAAACTCAAAAGTAAGTCGGCGTTACATCAAACGAATGCGGATTGATAATTTTGTTGGCATGTTATCCTCACAGATTTGCTCATGGTCGATCATTGTAGTGAGCGCTGCCGTGTTGCATCAACATGGTATTATCGATATAAAAAATGCGGCCGATGCTGCAAAAGCGCTAGAACCTTTTATCCATTCCTTTCCAAACGCTGGTTTAATTACGAAAATTATTTTTGCCACTGGCATTATTGGTTTGGGGTTATTATCGATTCCCATTCTGGCTGGATCTTGTGCTTATGCCATTGGTGAAACTTATAATATGAAAGTTGGATTGGACTTAAAATTTTATAATGCCTATGGATTTTATGGGATAATTATTTTCGCTACGTTAATCGGATTAGGGATAAACTTAGTCGATATCGATCCTTTTAAGGCACTGATCTATAGCGCAGTCCTAAACGGTCTCGTTGCTGTCCCTCTTATCTTTCTCGTAGCAGTTATCGCGCAAGACAAAAAATTTATGGGTAAACATTACAGTCGTTTTCTATCAAATATTTTTGTTTGGCTTACCTTCTTAGGAATATTAGGTGCAGGAATTGGTATGGTCTATTCCCTCTTTTTTTCTTAAGACGGCGACATTGACAATATTAGTATAGGAAAGAAAAGCTTAGATTTAAACTCATAAAAATGATAGAAATGCCTATAATCGGACCTTATTTATCGTCTAAAGTATTATAATGTATTAATAAAGCTAAGTTTAGGAGATCCACATGAATACATCACCGCAACCGCGTCGCAGACTTTACCGTTCTCGTCAAGATCGTATGATTGCTGGTATTTGTGGCGGTATCGCTGCATATTTCCATACCGATCCCACCTGGATCAGACTCTTATTCGTGTTGTTATTTTTCTTGGGCGGGTCAGCGCTATTAGTCTACATCGTGATGTGGATTGTGGTTCCTATTGAACCAGAAAATCTTGTTTAACTTCCTTTTCCATGGGCAAGCTTAGCATCATTATCTGCTTTGCTTGCCTGATATTATATTACTCATCTCTTTAAGAAGGCTCACCTTTTTTAATTAGCGTTGGATCCCATTGAGCCAGTTGAGTTCCCGCATGATAAGTCGATTCAAAAAAATTCAATAAATCTTCTTCAGGTTGGTTAGATTTCTCAATCGCCTCATAATCTAAAACAAATTCCGTTAACTTCGCATCCCAGCGCGCAGCTTGCGGTTGGATAGTGGCTGATTCAATAGCGTCGGGTTGGGGGTAGGTAAATGAATAATAAGCGGGACGAGGATACATTTCATTCCCATGCCAAAAACCGATTTCAACTTGCGCTTCATCCATGGCATTTCGACGAATATAACCTGCATTAACCCCTGTCGTTGGAACAGGCATGCCATTGTAACGTGCATCTCGTAAATCAAATGTTCCCCACATCAATCCAATGGGTGGGGTTTCCCCATCAAAACGTGCATGATAAAGCTTCATCACTTTGTAGGAACTTAATAAGATTCGCCACCACGCATTAGCAAGTACGCTGTTATACTCTCGTATTTCAGTATCTTCATTAAATGGAATAGGATTTGGAATTTCTTGAGGCATAGAATTAATATGCAAATCAATGTTTAAATCTTTTAAAATCATTAAAATTTTTGTTTCGAACTCTGCTACTGACATTGACGTAAGAGGAAATTGTCTTTCAGTTCCAAAACTAGATGTCACTAAAATAAGATGATTGTTTAAATCAACTTCAATGCTAAAAGCACCCGATTGATAAGGAATCAATCCCGTGGTGATGCCTTTGGCTGTTAACCATAAGGCAACATTCGCCCAATGGGGTTCAAAGGGCGTATATAACTTGAATTTTCCAATAATTTGTACGCCCATATGCAATAGGTGGGCTGTCGATTTGAATTCATCGTAATTTAAATGAGGCCAAGCTGCATCCTTCTCATTCATCGCATCATCCTTGTCATAATAAAATAGAGACTTTGGTAATTATTATACAACATCATGCTCAAGAAAAATTGCGCTGAGAACGACAAAACAGTATCTTTTATTAGTTTTATTTCAGATTTATGATTATATTAATTTTAAGAAATGTTATTTTTACGAATGGACATCGTATTGAGGTTACTAGCGAAAACTTCCTTACTGATTAGGCAATTAAATCTTTAATTTTATTTCTTACCGTCTCCATCAATAGTTGCTGTCCATCCAACATTTGGAATTTACCTGCATCAATGGGTTCGCCTACTTTAAGCTCGACAGTTTTGTTAAAACCAAATTCCAATTTATGAGGTGGTAGAATTGCGCGCGTATTGCAGATGCCAACCGGTACAATTTTGGCGGAAATTTCTCGCGCTAAACGAAAACCCCCGCTTTTAAAGGGCAGTAAATCTTTTTCGCGTGATCGCGTCCCTTCTGGAAAAATCCAAATAAATATATTTTTATGCAGCCTCTCTTTAACTTGTTGAAAAAAAGCTTTTTCTTGCATAGGTTTGCTTCGATCAACGGGCACGCATTCACTTATTGCCAACATTCTTCCAAAGATTGGGATTTTAAATAATTCTTTTTTAGCGAGAAAGCGTATGGTTCCTGTCATTGTCGCGTAAATTAAAGGAATATCCATTAAACTTTCATGATTGCTCATGAGAATATAAGCGGTATTTTCTTGAAAATGAAATTGGGTCGCATAAGATATTTTGTAACGCGTTTTGGTTAAACTTAAAACCGACACTGCGGCTTTATTAACAATTCGATTCATCTCTTGATGATTAATTCTATTTAAGTTAGCTTTTACAATCACCACCAGGCAAGGCCAGGCGACCGCCCAAAGGCATTTGGTAAAGAAAATAAATTGCTTCAATTTAGCCAAGATTGTTTGCATGTTTAATTCCGCATTGGTGTCTTCACCGCCGAATATAACACAAAAAAATCACACGTCCTACCGCAAGTAAATTGCGTAAAAAGCTTTATTCAAAGCGTAAGAATCAAATTATAAATTTGTTGAAGCTCATGTTATGATAACCAGTCTTATCATTCCATACTAAGGATAGAATGTTATGAAAAAGCTATTTTTTACCCTGGTTTCTCTATGTGCGGCAACCACACTTGGCGCAACCACTATGACATCGATGACTAAGGATGAGGTCATCTCGACCTTTGCAGGTAATACGATAACAACAATTCCCCTCTCAACCATTGACGCTCAACTTATTCCCAATCGCATCACAATTTATTTAGATAAAAGTAATAAAGCTACGGGTAAGTTGGATACTAAACCGGAAAGTAATGTCCAAGCAGATGAAGGTACATGGACGGTTAGCGATGATGGTGCTTTATGTATCACTTGGCAGCATTGGAATGAAGCAAAACCATTTTGTGATTTCGCTTATAATGCAAACAATAGCTTTATATTTATCAATGCTGAAGGTGATTTTATAAGTTTAGCGCTGAAGAAAAATATCACCCCAGGCAATCAATTTACGCAGTAATTTTTCTACCATCCAATCTTGTCGCGGTGGGCTCAAGTGTGCCCACCTCGATGATCCAATTTGTTTATCTCGAATTACGATGGTTGAGAAAGCTTACTTGCTGACCATCATTATGCTGCAGGGGCGGCCCAAAAAGGCCATGGGAATTTCCAGTTATTTTTTCTTTTTGGATGCCTTGTAAATACTTAGGCGTTTGAAACGAAAAAGTAGTTTTAAAATTAAATAATTTATTGACAGCAAATTGCAGACGTAACAACATCGTATCATTTCTAACCGGCAAATAATTATGTTGACCTATGGAAAGACAATAACTTAGCCGATGGTAATTAGGATTATAAGATGTAAGAAAATGAAACACTCCAATTTCATTTGTTATTTTATGTTTCATAAGTTGAATACGAAACGTTAGTAATTTTTCATTCAAAAACGTTAAAGGATAAACTTCACCGCTCCAGGTATCACAAACTACAGCATGAGGTCCCCACGTCTTCGGTTGCAAAGGATCACTTTGCGGATCACGATCAATAATTAAAATAGCGTGATCACCATTTTGTACATTGTAAACTTCCGCCGGAATGCTAGTTCCATTTTTTTCGATTAATTTTTTTAAAGCAATAAAGCTCATGATACCGCAATTCGCCATTCCCTTTTTTTCATATAGATCAGTTTTACTTTGTAAAAAATGATAAGCAATATCTTGAGGTAATTCGACTACCACTTCATTTTCCCAGACTTGTACTACTTCATATTGGTTGCCTAATTGACGTAAGGCAGTATTCTCAATGAATCCAGATGATTTTTCGATAGATTTAATTTGCTTTTCAATTTGCGAAATTTCATCAAAATTATGCTTTGGAGAAGGATGCGTCGAAGAACCGTGAATTTCAGCCCGCGTTATATTAGCAACCCGACAAGCCTCTTTTAAATTACGATATAATCTACTTTCCTGAGCGGGATTGAATTCTTTAATGATTTCAGAAAATTCAAGGGGCGTGTTCAAGTCCTTTAATTTTTTCATGCTGGTTAAAGACAGAAGGATATCGTAAATTTTCCCTTTTTCAGTATCAGGAACTTTAAGATTTTCAACCAAATCAAAAGGAATTTCTCCCGCATCATTAACAGTTGTCGCCATGAGTGAAACTGCCTGCGCCCCATTTACCTTGATCATGTATTCAATAGCTTCTGCATTCTTGCAGTGTCGAAGTAAGTTATGTAAATCCGTATTGCCTTTCGTATAAACCTTCTGTCGATTATTGAACATAGTTTTTTCCATTCTTTTAATATTTTTATGTTTTAAATAATTTAACTTTTTATATGCTGAAAAACTTTTATGATCTACTCCCAGTTTCATGTAGAAATAGTACTCCGAGGAGCAAACGTAACTGAGAGCTAACTTGAAATGTGAAGCATTCAAAGTTTTTTAGTAAAGTTGTTGAACTAACTCATTCCAAATCATCTTATCCTGCTCCCCCTAATTTTTCTGTCAAATGTCGCGTATGGGAATAAATGAATTCTAATAATAATCGTGTACGTTTTGGTAGAACATGCTGTTGAGGATATATGGCGTACAGCTTGTAGTGACCCCAGTCATAATCCCTGAGGACTGGCTTTAAGGTTTGATGCTGTAGTGCCATTTTTACATTTAAATCAGTGAAGCGTCCGATTCCATGACCTGCTATACAGGCGGTTAAGCTACTTTCAATATCATTAGAAGTATACTGTGGATTAAAAATAAAATACTCTTGCTCGCAGCCGATTAGATAAGGCCACTTTGCCTCTTCTAGTTGTGATGGATTGCTCGCCGAATTAATAATGGCATGGCTCAATAAAGCTTTAATATTTGTAGGCTCGCCGTGTTTGAAGAGATAGCTTGAGCTTGCATATAATCCGATTTTTTCTTGCAAGAGCAACTTCATTTGCAGACTACTATCTTGCAAATTGACTTCATCAATATAACCCGCGCCTCGAATAACCAGGTCAAATTGTTCTTTAATAGGATCTAATTGATCATTACTGAGGTTTAAATCAATTTTTATATCTTTAAAATCAGCTAGAAACTTCATGATAATGGGTGTTAAAAAATGTCTTCCAAAATATAAGGGAGCACTGAGACGAATTTTACCTTTGGGTTTTTGAGCAAGCGATTGGATTGAGCTTACTGCAGAATCAAGTTCTTGTTGTATTCGTTGGGCATGCTGCCAAAATAATTCTCCTTCCCGGGTTAATTGTAACTGACGCGTTGTTCGTTTAATTAATGTTACACCGAGTTTTAATTCCAATTGAGCAATACGTCGACTCACCAAGCCATTGGAAAGACCTAGCTGCTTCGCCGCCCGGCTAAATCCGCCTAACTCAACGACTGCAGTAAAAATAGCGGTGTCATCTAACATTCCCATGCAAATTAACCTCATTATACTCAAAAAGTAAAATATATTGTTTAAAATCGCATATTGTTTAAATTTTGTAACTATATTATAGTATTTAAAAGCACATTTGCGAGGAAATTTAATGAAATTTAATCATTACATTTACATTTTTTTAGGTCCTGATTTGGACCCTCAATTACATCGTACGGAAATTAAAACGGATAAACTTACTTTTGTCACGGCAGGTATCGACTTTAAGCAAAAAGATAGAGTCATTGAAGTTGCCAAAGAGGCCGTGTCTCAAGGTGCGCAAATGATTGAGTTATGTGGCGGATTTGGACCTTTGTGGGTGGCGAAAGTTTATGAAGCACTAGAAGGCGCAGTGCCCGTAGGGAGCGTTGCCTACGGTCCGGAAGCGCGTAAACCTTTACTTGATCTATTGAGTTAATGAAATGAAAATTTTGTATGTTTTAGCGCATCCTAATCCAAAATCATTTAATGGTCACCTTGCCGAAGAAGCTGTAACTCACCTTGCTTCATCCCATGAAGTTAAATTTTCTGATTTATACCAAGAAAATTTTAATAGTGTCGCCAGTTTGCAAGATTTTAATTTGCCTACCCATGCAAAAGATGAAGCTTTTTTTTTAATGCAACAAGCCGCATTCAATGAACAGCGTCTCAGCCCTGATATTACTAAAGCCCTTGAACAAGTTCAGTGGGCTGATCATTTAATTTTTCAATTTCCTTTATGGTGGTTTGCAACGCCGGCGATATTAAAGGGTTGGTTTGATCGAATTTTAGTGAAAGGTTTTGCCTATGATGCGAATAAAATTTTTGATGATGGCTTGTTAAAAGGCAAAAAAGCTTCAATCGTCACCAGCACTCAATCTCCCGCTACAGCCTATCAAACTGATGGTGTACATGGTGCAACCCTTGATACTTTTTTACATCCTATCCATCACACTTTACGCTTTGTAGGTATGCAAATTTCTTCCCCCTTCGTAACCTATGGCGCATTTAATTTAACCCTAGAGCAACAAAAAAATATTATAAAAAATTATAAAAACTACCTAGATCATTTATTTAAATAAAAAAAAAAGATTCTGCCGTTCAATAAAATACTAAGGAAAGCCTCATGACTGAAGTAAGGTTAGATACTTCATTGGATCCTCTATTGCATAGAAAATTTAATGCGCGTCTATTAAATATGATTGCAATCGGTGGTTCAATTGGAACGGGAATTTTTTTGGCAAGTGGTAATGCCATTCACACTGCAGGTCCGGGTGGAACTTTGCTTGCTTATCTTTTAACAGGTCTCATGGTTTATTTTTTGATGACTAGTTTAGGAGAAATGGCAGCCTATATGCCAACCACAGGTTCTTTTTATACGTACGCTGCTAAGTTTGTGGATCCAGCTTTGGGTTATGCTTTAGGATGGAATTATTGGTATAACTGGGCCATCACTGTTGCATCAGAAATTACTGCCGCCTCGTTAATTATGCAATTTTGGTTTCCTCACAGTCCCTCTTGGATTTGGTGCTTAGCATTTATTACTTTGATCGTCGGGTTTAATGCCCTCTCAGCGAAAGGATTTGGAGAAATTGAGTATTGGTTTTCATTTATTAAAGTATCAGTCATCATTTTATTTATTATTGCAGGAAGCGCTCTAATTTTAGGAGTTTCGCCAGGCGAGTCCATTGGTTTTAAAAATTGGTTTATTGGTGATGCTCCTTTTCATGGTGGAAGTATGGCAATCTTAAGTGCCTTTATGATTGCTGGTTTTTCATTTCAAGGAACAGAATTAATCGGTATTGCAGCTGGTGAAAGTGAAAACCCGCATATCAATATTCCAAAAGCAATCAAGCAAGTATTTTGGCGCATTTTATTATTTTTTATATTAGCCATCTTGGTGATCAGCTTTCTAATCCCCTACACTTCACCCCAACTGATTAGTTCGGATGTTGAAATGAGTCCTTTCACGTTAGTATTCAAAGAATACGGCATGAGCTTTGCAGCATCATTTATCAATGGCATCATTTTAATTGCTATTCTTTCGGCGGGTAATTCAGGTTTGTACGCTGCGACCCGGATGCTTTGGTACTTAGCCAAACAACGTCATGTTCCAAAAATTTTTGCACGCGTCAATCAACGTGGCGTTCCAGTTATTGCACTTGCGGCCACAACGTTTATTGCGATGTCCGCATTTTTATCTTCTTTTTTTGGTAATGGCTTGGTTTATTTTTGGTTAATTAATGCGTCGGGTTTGTCTGGATTTATTGCATGGTTAGGCATTGCTATCAGTCACTATCGGTTTAGAAAAGCATATATCAAACAAGGAAAAGATTTAAGCCAACTTCCTTATCTGGCTAAAGGTTATCCATTTGCTCCTTTAACTGCCTTTGGTTTATGTCTTTTAGTGATAGGTGGCCAAAATTATAAGGCGCTTAGTGAACACCAGATTGATTGGTCGCAATTCTTAGTTTCCTACATTGGCTTGCCAATCTTTATATTGTTATGGCTCGGGTATAAACTTATTAAACGCACAAAAATTGTGAAATTAAACGAATGTAACTTTGATTATGATAATATAACACAACCTAATAATTAGGCTTAGGAGAGCGTGCTAGTTCTATAGGAGTGCGGTCAAGTTGATGAGCAGTACAAGGCTTGACATACTTACACCAAAAGTGATGAGAAAATCTTGTAGGTTTAATTTCAGGCGCAGGCGTTTTCTGACTTAATGGTTTAAAACGTGTCCCTTGGGGTAAATCAATATTGAAATATTGTTTTAATACTTGTAAATAATCTTTCCCATCTTTTATATCGCTTTTTATTTCCTGGCCATCCGTTTCTATTTTTAATTTGTTATTATTTAAAATAATATACCCTTCGGATCGTGGCAAAACGCAAATTTTATTATTAAAAAAAAATGATTGTGGATGATGTGAGACAAAGTAACTCATGGGTTCAAAATCGATCGCTTCAAAGACTTCTAAATTGAATTCATATAAATCTTTCCAATCAGAAGTCGTTAAGGTTTGTAACATGAGCCTATCATTGAATTTTTTTAATCGATATTTGTGATGATATTGAACAATTTCTTTCTCAACTTCAAGAGGAAGCGGTTCCAAAAAACCATAGCCGCCAAACCCCACATCAGCAAGCCAAGGCTTCCCTTCAATCGTAACTAATAATATTTTGTGCCCCCGCGCAACAGGTACTGGAGTCATTACGCGAGCTGCTAAACGCTGCACTTTAAATCCAAGTTGAATTAAAACCAGTGCTAACAATTCGTTATTTTCATGACAATAACCGCCCCGCTTATTAATCACTAATTTTTGGAATAAATGCCCCTCATCAAGATGGATAAAGGCATTGGGATTATTTTCATTTTCTCGTTCGTGAATAGCTAGGTTTTCAAAAGGGATTGTTAAGGCTTGGGCGCGATGAATATTTTTCAAAGTTTCAAGGGAAACTGTCATTGGCCCTTGGTAGTTGATTCGATCAAAGTAAGCTTGCAGATTAAGAGGCATGTGAGCTACTTTTCCTTCCTCATGGTCGAGGATCAAGCGATAACTTCAAGTTTACTGTAATTGGTGATGCTGATAAAGATAGCGTAGATTTGGCTTATGCCTTGATTGAATTTTGATCAGCAGAGCGGCGTGCAGTGACAAATAAAGTTTATATTATCTTATCGACCGAGCAAAATTTCGTCGACAGTCGGTTATGAAACTCATGTAATGACCCTTTTCCTTGACCGTTAATAAAATTCGCCCTACCTATTGTCCCTCATTTTAATTTGTTTTTTGAGCAATGCAGAATATCATACGTATCATCCTCAGAAAAAAGTCATTGGTTTTTGAATAGATTTATTCTTAATTTAGCTTTACAACACTTGGCTTGACAAAAAAAAATTAAACTAGGAGCATTAAACATATGGTTGCTGACACATTTGAAATAAAACCCGCAACAATTCAAGATGTACCACTCATTCTTGCTTTTATAAAAGAACTTGCTGAGTATGAAAAATTATCTCATGAAGTTGTTGCAACTGAAGCTGCATTAAGTGACTCATTATTTAGTCAGCCCAGCTCGGTTGAAGTTATCATTGGTTATGTTAATAACCAACCCGTTAGCTTCGCTTTATTTTTTCAAAGCTATTCAACATTTTTGGCACGTACCGGCATTTACTTAGAAGATTTATTTGTAAGACCTGCAGCAAGAGGCAAAGGGGTGGGTAAAAAAATGTTAGCCTACTTAGCGCATTTAGCAAAAAAACGTAAATGCGGCCGGTTGGAATGGTCAGTCTTAGATTGGAACGAATCAGCAATCGGGTTTTATAAAAAGTTAGGGGCAAAAATGATGGATGAATGGACCGTTTTTAGATTAACAAATGAAGCATTAAATAAACTGGCAGCAACCCATCAAGAATAGAGTAACATCATGTTTGAACTTCATATCACGACAACAAATGCATTCATTGATCAGCTTAGCGATGAAATAGCTCTTCATCAGGTCACTGCTATAACTTGGCAAGATGCAGCGGATCAATCTATTTATGAACCTTTGCCGGGCGAGGTTATAAAGTGGGACAAAATGATTCTTAAAGGATGCTTTGCTGATTATGCTTCAGTCTTAACTTTAATTCCTTATTTAGAACTTGCAAAACAACGCAACGAAATTTCTCATTATCAATGTTGTGCTATCGATCATCAAAATTGGATCCAAGTGGGTCGCAAGGGTTTTGAAGCACGTACTTACGGAGAAAGATTATGCATTTGTCCAAGTTGGGAAAAGTCTCCCTATCCTGAACTCGTCAATGTTTTGCTTGATCCGGGACTTGCCTTTGGTACGGGCGCACACCCCACAACAGCGCTTTGTTTGGAATGGTTAGCATCACATATTTCTGGCAATGAAATGATTTTAGATTATGGCTGCGGATCAGGTATTCTTGCGCTCGCTGCAGTCAAACTGGGTGCAACCCATGTCGTTGCTGTTGATCATGACGAACAAGCCCTCACTGCATGCTGTGATAATTTTGCGAAAAATAAATTAGCGCAAAATCAGTTGGACGTATTTCTACCAGATCAGTTACCAAGGCGAGAGGTAGATATCGTGTTAGCTAATATTGTCGCAACGACACTTATTGCCCATGCTGACCTTTTTGCCCAATGGACAAAACCCAAAGGCATACTTGTCCTCTCCGGCTTAACCGAAACAGACTTCGAATCAGTTGTAACCGTCTATCAGCAATATTTTATATTCAAAAATAAGATCACAAAGGAAGGGTGGATTCTTTTAGAGTTTGTTAAAAAATAATAATAGATGATGACAATCTAATGTAATTGATTTTTTCTTTCGAAAGTAATGGTAGACATTAAGAGGTGCCAGGTAATTAAACAGAAGGTAGGACGATAAACAAGATACGAGATGTTAACAAAAGGTAAGGTCCTGGGTGGAACGCAAAGCGAGGAACCCAGGCTAGCAACCTCGCAAACAACTTTTTTTAACTCATTAACTATTACCGAAACCGAGTGAAAGGACGACATATTTAAGAAAACCTTAATACGAAAATAACCTCATGCTTAGCCTGACATTAAACTTAAGGAGATTTTAAATCGCCAGCGCGGAAAAATTTTAGTGGCTAATAATACTGACTTAATCTTTAAGAGTTAACATGTTACTAATCTTATGCTTATCATTTAGGTGCTATGATGCAATTACGCTGTACCGCTCTTGATCCCTGTAGTTACGAACAAATAACATTGCAATCCGTGCAATATAGTAGCTCACATCATCAATATGAAAAAAATAAACAGCATAGATATTTAGCCATATTTTTGACTCCGCCCAATCAGAAAACACTCAGTAAGTGGGGAGATATCATCGTAGGCCGAATCCGAGAATTGAAAGCACATATCGATTTATCTCATCTCAATTTGAATGAGATTGATTTCAACTGTAAAAATGCAAAAACCGGCCCTGACACCATTCATTTACTTGTCAATTCAAGATCCAGTATAAATTTTACTTTAGAAGATTTTCAGCTAGTGGCTAATCTTATAATCACCTCAAATGAGACGATAGTGAATGAAGCGAGTGCTGAAATTAAAGAAAATTCAAATAGTAAAAAAAGAGTTTCGTTAAAAAATAATGAACTTTGCAAACATAAGCCAGCTTTATATCTTAATCTTAAAAGAATTCCTAATTTTCCTTATCCCGCCATACGTAGCACAGTGGAAGACCCACTATTTTTTGCGGTGTTTGAATCTTCCCTGAATATAAAACAAACTCCAAAAGTTCTAATAAGCCTTAGTAAACGATGGGACATAGTCAATACTAAACTCAAAGAAATGGGAATTGAGATTTTTGGAAGTGTAACAGTGCAATTAAATACTATTTATTTTCAAGTTAAACTTTTAGAAAATTTAAATTTAACCATTCAGCAATTTGATTGGATCTGCGAAATTTTATTGCAACCTTCTACTAGTATTTTAGAGAAACATGCATTAGAAAAATTTAATCTTATGCCTGACTCACCCATACCGCTTTCCACAAATACTAATGATTTATCAGTTGAGCAACACATCAACATGATTTGCAATACTCCTACTGAGCGATTGAATACAGATAAAAAAATTAGAGAAATTCTTGGGTTGTTTAAAACAATCAATGCAAATAGTCTTAAAGGTAACCAAGAAACTGATATCATAAGCAATTCTACCACTT
The DNA here is from genome assembly GCA_013816845.1 of Gammaproteobacteria bacterium. Classification (NCBI taxonomy): domain Bacteria; kingdom Pseudomonadati; phylum Pseudomonadota; class Gammaproteobacteria; species Gammaproteobacteria bacterium. Next base: position 190,594 of record JACDDU010000002.1, on the reverse strand, counting down.
TTGATAGTCCCAAACTGGCTCAAATTAACCGGAATAACTTATTTCAACTTTCTAAGTATGACGGCGAATCTGAAGATCCTTTTTCACGACAACCTGATCTTTTAAACCGGGATAATTTAAGCTTAACTTAATATTTAGTAAACTTTGATGCGGTAGAATGTTTCAAAACTGTACTCGACCCAGGTAATGATTTATGCTGACTCAACGTTCTCGCCATCCTCGCCGGACTTATTATGAATTGCTCAGCTTAATATCTATCAAAGACGTTTCTTCATACAATGTCAGTAAAAATTATGCGGCTTATAAATATTTAGCCATTTTTTTAGCTCCTGTTAAGGATACAAGGATCCATAATAATTCATTAGTTAAGTGGAGAGACGTTGTTACATACCGCATTGCTGAATTAAAAAACCACATTACATTTAATCATTTCAATTTTTGTGAGGTAAGCTTTAGGACCAAAATTGAAAAGGAACCCGATAAAATTTATTTATATGTAAGTTATAACTCACCTAAAAATTTTTCAATCCAGGATTTTGAACTATTGGCTAATCTTATAATCAGCAAAAATGAAAAGATAACAAAGGCAGCAAATATTCAAGCCATTGCAGATACAAAGTTAGACAATGCAGAAAATATTCAAATCAGTACAAATGAAAAATTAATAAATGAAGCAAATATTCAAAATGAATTTCTAGATAACTCAGAAAAGGAAGATCCATGTAATACACTCAATTGCAATCACCAGACAACAGCTACAACTGAGAACCCTCTAGTACTCAATATATTTGAAAATGCTAATTTAAATGACGCTCAACAGCCAGAGAAATCGAAAATTGAACAATTTTATGATATTAAAGGTCAACTTTCTGTTCCCATCCCCTCTCAACAAAATATAGAAATGATATTAAATAAAAAATTGCCTGAGCGTGAAACCAAAATAGCAATTTTATCTCTACTCGAAAATTATAGACTAAGTACTGAAGTGGTGGACCATGGAGCAAAACCAAACGGAATGACTGAAGATCAAAAGCTAGTATTTAAAGCTCAAATTCATATGTTCAATTTTTTTTCTGCGGCTCAAGCTCAAGATGAAGTCCAAGACTGTTTTCCAACCCCACCTCAGTTTACTTAAGATAAAATATAATAAATTAGCGAAATTTCTTATTGCGCAGAAGATTTTAAGAAATTTTTTATAATTCTAATATAGGAGTCGTGTGCATCAACTGCAAGAGAATGGCCGCTCTGTTTAAATATTTTTAATTGGGATTTTGGTATATGTTTAGCCATTACTTTTGATTGTGATGGTGGGCAAATCCAATCTTCACTACCAGCCAGGATCAATGTTGGGGCGGTAATTTTTTTAAGGAACGGAATGAAATCAAACGTACGCAAATAACCTTTAAATCCTTCATTAAGCGCTTCATAAGACCAGATGGTTTTGGATTGGTTAAAAGATTGGTGATGATTTTTTTTAGTTGTTGTGGAATATAATGGCTCCATTTCTTTAAAATATTTCATGAGGTGGCGAGAATTCTTAAATGAACCATTCCATAAATGTTGACAAATGGCGATTTGTTTTTGGTTACCACGTTTTGCTAAAATTATTTTTGCTTCGTCTAAAAACCGATAACTTGGGGCGGTGACGACTAAAATAAGTTTATCAACATTTTTCGGGTAACGGATGGCATATCCTTGCGCAACCATTCCCCCGTAGGATGTTCCCAAAATACAAATTTTTTCTAACCCTAAATGTTGGCGTAAAGCTTCCAAGTCTTCGATATTATTGTCTAATGTGTAATCACGTTGTTTGGTCTTCTTACTCCGACCACAACCACGATGATCGATAAAAATTAATTGTGCAACATCTTGTAATTCTAAAGAGTGTTGTTTAAACCGCAAATGGTCGCCTCCGGGCCCACCATGTAACATAAAAACAACAGGTCGTTCCACAAAATGATTTCGAACTGGCTGTAATTGCATGCCAGCAACATCAAAATAAAGTTCAGTATTGCGTAACTTTGCTTTCATAAGTAACCACCGCATTATTTATAAAGTGATAATTATAACAATCACTTTTATTAAGGTATAGCAAACTAAAAAAGTAGCTCCGCCCTAAAACCCCAGGTAAACTAGAGTGCATCTAACTTACTTAGTTAAAATTACTATCCCAAATAGGCTTGTGCATCAAAACATTTATTTTTTATTGGAATTTATTAAATGAATCTAATTTCATATTTTTTCAAATTTATATTCACGATAGTAGTAATCGTAGTACTAACGATCACAACCAGCTATAAATGTCCATTTGGACAATTTTCACCAACTTGCATTGGCTATATACTCCTTCACATCGTTTTTACCTTGATAGGTGCAGCGATCTTCATGGTTATTATTATGGGAATACAATCCATCCTACACTGGCGCGGCAAAGTTTCTCTCTATTTTCAATTTTTGCTGGTCGTTATAGTTACTTCGGTCCTCATAGAAAAATTACCACTTTTGAAGAGCACGACTGAAAAGCAGACAAGTCATACTGTCGTCACGCAAACCCAACGCCTGCAAGATTAAGCTCCCATTTTAGTTTTGAATTTCGTTTGGCTTAGAAAAAAATGGAGTGGGACGGAAAAGAAGTTAGTTTTTTCCTTTTTTACTTTTCCGGTGCATGAGCGAACCGAAACTCAATTTTTTATCAATCCCAGGCTCATTTTTCTTTTATAGCCTAGGATAATTTGTGCAGCAAATCCACTTATGTTAATAATTACTTTTTTTGGACAAATAAAAAACTTAGAGTCTATGGCGCGTGTCGCTATTTAATATCATATCAAGCTCATGGTTAGCACGTATGACACGTAATGCTAAACGCATCCCCGATGCCACCTCATCATGTTTTTTAAATAAACCCAAAACGCGCGAAGAACTTTGATCCGTTTGTATAATGGCTTGCATTCTATCAATTAAACCTAACAACACGTCTGCAAAATTAACAGAGTCGTTTTCAACATGATTCAAATTTTCATTAATATATTTGCGTAAAGAGATGAGCGCTTCTCTGTGAGGAATTTTTTGAGGAAGCTTACTATCCGGATACCGTGAACTTTCATAATCTTCGATATAGTTCAGTTGGAAAAAACCTTGGATATCTTTGGGTGCGCGATTTTTTATCGCTCTTACACAAGTTTCAAATAATCGTAGATTCGTATTTTCTTCCTCTTGCGGATAGTCTTGATAAAGTGGCTCATTGCTTTGCTGCGTACTCATCTCTATCTTTTTAATTTTCGCACTCAGAGTTTTTTCCGCACTGTAAATGATCGGTTTGGCTGAAGCGTTTAAAACAGGAGGCAAAAGAAATGCTTGAGGCTGATTGTTTATAAAAGCCAGTAAATTATTAAAGGTAGCATTAGGCACAATGTCAGCTAGTGCATTTCGAATTTGTGCACCCACGTGTGGATTCATAACTTCAGTAATACCTTTGCGGGGATTGAAGCGACCATGCTTTTTTTGCGCATCAACTTCTGCACCGATAAGGTTTAAAAGACTTTCTTGGGAAATAGTCTGACCTAACGGATAAACATACGTTTTCGTAAATAATTCATCACTGATAGAATCCTGTAATATTTCTTCCATTTTGATTTTAGCTTCCTCTTCGGATGAATTTTTAGTTTCATGTAGTATTTGTAAAATTTCTTCTATTTTTTTGTTTCGGATAAAATCAATTCCCTCTTTGTACTTCTCGGGTAAAGTCGAACGTTCATAAGTAAACCCATATCCCGCGGAATCTTTACGAATGACAATCACAGGTTCGATAAATAATTCTTTAGTGGTCACATCTGTCAAAAAAGGATGCCATTTTTTCAGGTAAGGAGATAAAGTTGTTTGACTATCCATAAACCCCTCGGTTTCTACATTATATTTTAATTATTATACCTCTTAATGATAAGCCAAAAGATGAAGCAATTTGATTTTATGAAAGATTTAAGCTAAGTGATTCATTTCTATAACTTTAGTATAATAGTCAACGGCGTGACTGGCCTCATGAGTATGAGTACCAATCAGTATTTTACTTAGAAAAGAATAGTTTGGAATAAAAGGATTATATTAATGAATTTAACCTACTCTATCGAGGGAATACATTGCCCTTCTTGCATTCATAAAATTTCCTCAGTGTTATCACCCCATGTAAATATAATTGAGATAACACTGAATCCCCCGCTACTTAAAATTGAAGCTGAGCGTCCTCCCAACCTTGATGCACTTAATGCCCACCTCGCTTTGATCGGGAATTACAAACTACAAGCTCGTCCTACACATCATCTTAGCAATTCTAAGTCTCTTTCTATGGCTGATCCAGAACCGCAAGGATGGCGAGTCTATTACCCTATTTTTCTGATTATGAGTTATATAATCGGTGTTGCTGGGATAAATAATTTTCATGCAGGAGAAATCAATTGGCAAAGCTTGATGAACCAATTTATGGCTGGATTTTTCTTAATTTTTTCAGCTTTTAAATTTTTAGATATTCGTGGTTTTGCAGAAGGGTATGCGACTTACGATTTATTAGCACAACGTTGGCATACCTATGGTTACATTTATCCTTTCTTAGAATTAGTGCTGGGAATTTTATATTTAACGCAAGAACTACCAACTCTAACGCAATTTGCGACTATAGTCATCATGGGTTTTTCGAGTCTCGGTGTCATAAACAGTTTACTTAAAAAACAAAAAATCCACTGCGCCTGCTTAGGAACGTTACTCAAAGTTCCGCTTTCGAGTATTACCTTGATTGAAGATTTAACCATGGTCATTTTAGCTGTCGTCGCTTTGATGATGAGAAACTGAGGCAATGGATTCGCCGGCGTGGTTTATAACCTTTACTCAACCGAATATTTAATATAACAAACCAATTATCGTTTATATTTGAAGCACGCTTAATGAAGGAGCACATTACGATAATTTCTTCTTACACAGGTCTAGGTAAATTTTTACAACTTGGTCTTTTTTATTTTGATCATGACACATCCTAAAATACTGTTGAGCTTCCATATAATTTTTTTCTTGATACGCATTTCGTGCCCGATTAAAACAGTCTAAACTTTTTCTTTTTGCTTCTAAGACATCGGGTTCATCGACATCACAAACTTCCCAAACTTCAATTGTATTTTCTTTACCTTTAATGATTGCTTTATCCACCAAACGGAGCGTAAAGTGTTCAGGAAACCGTAAATTTAAGCGCGTTGTTTCGCTAATTAATAATTTTGTCCCGTATAATTTATTTAATGTTTCTATACGCGTAGCAATATTGACTGAATCACCGATGACTGTACTTTCAATCCTATTTTCACTCCCAACAATACCCAACATTAATTCGCCTGTATTAATTCCGATTCCTATATTGATTTCAGGTTTGTTGTTTATTTTGCACGCTTCTTGATACTTTTTGAGACCTTTCAACATATCAACGCCCGCTTGCACGGCATGATCTGCAACGCCGCTAAATAAAGCCATGATGGCATCACCAATATATTTATCGATAAATCCATGTTGCTTGCGGATATAAGGTTCCATGGCTGAAAAAAAGCTATTAATTAAATCAAATGCTTCAGCGGAAGTTAAATGTTCAAACAAATTAGAAAAATTTCGAATATCACAAAAAAGAATGGACATATTCTGATGGGAATTATCGCCTAACGAAACTTCGGATATATTTCGTTTTTGTAACTGTTCCAAAAATTCGCGCGGCACAAAGCGACCACTTGCAGCATAAACTTTAGCATTTTCTAAGGAAATAGCAGTTTGGGTTCCAATTAAATTAAGAACTTGCAACAATTCAGAGGTAAAAGCACCCGTACTGGTATGATTTTCTAAGTATAAAATCCCCACTAAATCATTTTGATGATGAATAGGCATACAAAGGATAGACTTAGGACGATTTTTTATAATGTAAGAATCATTTGCAAATATCTCACTATTAATTGCATCATACAAAATAATGGGTTTATTGGTTCGATAAACCGCATGCAGCAATGTTTGAGGTAAATTCGTGGCATTACCTTCTTTGCGGATAAATTTATCTGGGTCTTCGCTAATTTTATCTATTGCAAGCTCGATTATAAAAGATGTGTTTTGTCTCGTAATAAACATAGCTTTATCTGCACCTGCATTTTCAATAACAACATTTAATGTTTGCAATAATAATCGATCGGGTAAAATTTCTTTTGAAATAGTATGTGAAGCTTTAATAACCGATAAAAAATCTAAAGCTGAAGTCGGCAAAGTAATGGTTCCGCTGTGATCATGCGCAATCGCATTACTATTCATTTGGGGTTTAAGCCATGCTTGGTATTGATGCTCTAATAGATTCGTCTTGGCAACGGCGCCCCAGCGATAAAAATAATAATGCGCCTCTAACATATATGATCTAGCAATTTTATCTTTACCTTGTTTGGAATAAAATTGAGCAGCGCAATCATTGGCAATGGCAATACAATAAATAAAATTATTTTTACTTGCTTGGTTAATAGCATCATCATATAACCGCGCAGCCATAACTGATCGATTGCAAATTTGTGCATATTCAGCTGCAAGTAATAAATATTTATCTGAAAAATTATAGGGACAAAGCTTTGACCATCTTTGTACTTCGTTTAAAATTTTCTTGTAAATTTTCTTATAAGACTTGCGCTGTTTGATATTCAGTTGCGGATAATTTTTGGCGATTGCCAATGCATAGTATAAATAAACTTCACTACGAATCATTTGATGGTGATGATAGGATTGACGATAAGCGAAGGCTTTTTCACTCATTTTTAATGCATTTTCATAGTCTTCGACAAAATAATAATAGCGGGCCGCTAGACTATGTCCCTCACCATTTATAATTTCACTTTCTTTACTCTGAATACCCTTTAAACTTTCAAGCAAATCTTCACGTGAAACAGCAGGGTTAGCTTGTAAACATTGATAATACTGATTGTACATTTTAGTAATATCGTAATAATCTGTGTATTTGATCCTGAGTGTATATTCATAACTATTGAGCGCTTCTTCACCTAGATCTTTAATCGGTTTACCAAGCAAACTCAGTGCTCGGAGTTTACCAACACACGCCCAGGAGGCATAAATGAGCTCCCCTGCTTCCAAGGCTTGTTGATAGGCGATTTTTGCAATATCAGGCAAGGTATGAATGGGTTTATATAAATAATTAGCAAGTATTACCGGTATGTGATAGCGAGCAGATGCTGCAACACTACCCGATTTTTCAGAAATACGTCGTGCAAAATCTAAGAAAATAACAGCTTTTTTGTGTCGTCCAATTGAAAGTAATAGCATTGCATAGGCGCAAATTGCCAAGGGGGCTTCATCTGTATAACCGTATTCCAACACTTGGCGGGTTGCCATGCAAGTCGTCACTAAAAATAAAGGGCGATTAAAAGAGGAGGCGCTTGTACCAATAGCAAATAGAATTCGTAAAATAGAAAGTTGCTTAGGATCAGTCATCTCTACCACATTAAGTTGACTGACATTTTTAAAAAAGATGAGGCGCTCTACAGATAAAATTTTTCGCAATATAGTACCGACATTGGGATGAGTAGGAATTTCGATATCAAACAAACGGAGCGCTTCAATTCCCAGCTGAGTACCTTCATGTAACTTACCTTGGTTGGTATAAATTTTAATTTTGCTATAATATAGATCCGCTTTATCTAAAACTGTTTTTGCCTTAGACATAATAAAATCAAAGTTTTGTTCGGCTTTTTGATATTCACCAATTAAATATTCACATTCTAACAATTGTTTATGTAGCGCAAGAAGTAATTCATATTGTTGGTCCCACGAAATATCTACAAGCAATTGAATACCGGCATTGATATAGTTAAGCGCCGATTGATAAGCCATCGAAAGCCTGGCTTGTTTTGCACCTTTTAAATTCAGTTCAGCAAGTTGAATTTTTTCAGCCTCGGCTCTAATCAGCGATGAAGAAGCATTTAAATGATTTATTATTTCAAATAAATCGACGCTTTCCGACTGTTCATTATATTTTCCTAATAAAATTTTACCGATTGCAAAGTGCATTTTTTGATTATTGTCTTCGGTATTTAGACTCATTACAGCGTGTTGAATTCGATCATGAGAAAAATTATAATTAATGCGTTCTTGAATATTTTTCGGATTGATTTTTTCTCGTGCGAATAAATCTACATCTCGATAATTCGTACCGATTGGGCTAATAAGTTCAGCTTGCACCGCCTCCCATAATAAGATAGAAGTTTTTTGTAATGTTTCTCCAGATAAAATGGCTAATAATCCTAAATCAAAGGTAAAACCAATACATGATGCCCGCTGTAACATCATTTGGGCAGCCGGGGATAATTTATGAATGTTACTTATCAATAAGCCGACAATGCTTTCTGTAATTTTGGCAGCTTCAACTGCCTCAATATTCCATTCCCAAGACCGATTAATATGCGAAAAAGTTAATAATTTTTCTTGATAAAGGGTTTTTAAAAATTTGATCACAAAAAAGGGATTGCCACCGGTTTTTTTAAATACTAAATTCGCTAATTGCTCATCTCGCAAATATTCACCATTTATACTATCAAATATTAAGTCAGTTAAATCTTTGACATTTAAAGGTGCCAGATCAATTGTTTTTATCGTGGTAATGTTTGATTTATTAATTTCGCGCAAATTAATTAATAAGGGATGATCGGCGGTAACTTCGTTATCTCGATAAGAACCGATCACTAATAAATAACGAATTTGCGGATCCGTTAACAACATTTCAATCAGCTTCAACGAACCATTATCCACCCACTGCAAATCATCTAAGAATAAAACAAGTGGATGATTTTTACTGGCAAAAACTTGTATAAAACCGCGGAATAAAATCATGAATCGATTTTGTGTTTGGGTTGGATCTAATGTCAAAGCTTTCGGTTGCGGCCCAATGATATGTTCCAATTCGGGAATGATATCAATAAGTACTTGACCACTCTTACCAACAAGGTTTTGCAATTCATTCCTTAGCACAATAATTTTTTCTTCAGGCTCTGTTAGCCAATTTTGTACAAGCTGTCGGAATGCTTCAATAACAGCACTGAATGGAATATTTCTCTTGAATTGATCATACTTACCGCTAATAAAAAAACCCTTATTCTTGGTAATGGGTTTATCAATTTCATGCACTAAGGAAGATTTGCCTATCCCTGCATTTCCAGAAATGAGAATGCATTCCCTGCCTCCAGCAATCGTGCGGTCAAAAGCATCGAGCAAGGCATTAACTTGCATTTCGCGACCATAAAGTCGCTGCGATAAGGCAAGCGTATCGCTAACATCATTTAGTGCCAGTTCAAAAGGTTTGATAACCCCATATCCACGCCATTCAATTTCACATTGTAAAAGATCGGACTTTAAACCTGCCGCACTTTTGTAACGATCTTCCGGCATTTTTCCAATAAGTTTATGGATAATTCGACTAATCATTTCAGGAATTTCAGGTGCAATATTTTGTAAAGGCGTGGGGGGTTGGGCAATGTGACAATAAACCCAACCAATCGCATCAATTGCTGCAAACGGTAATTGTCCTGCAAGCATTTCATAAAATGTAACCCCTAGCGAATAAAAATCAGTACGATAATCGATTGATCGATTCATTCTGCCGGTTTGTTCGGGAGATAAGTAAAAAAGCGTACCGCTTAGAATATTAGGATTTTGTTGATCTTGAACTTCGTATTGTAAAAGTGATGCGTTACTAAAGTCGGTTAACTTTACGGAAAGCGTTTGGGGTTCAATAATAATATTGGTGGGGTTAATATCTTTATGGATCACCCCTTTTTCATGTAAAGCTTGTAGTGTATCAACGAGGGGCAATGCAATTCTAAAAAAATTAGTTAGAGAGAGTATGCCAAGCTGTAAATATTCCTTTAAAGTAATGCCACCAATATCTTCAAGAACTAATCCATAACCATTTCGATACTTTTGAAAATCATAAGCTTTGATTATACCCGGGATATTGAGTTTTTTAGCAAACTGATAATCTTGTTGTAAAGAAGAAAGTTCAGCAACGGTAGGATATTCTGATCGAATAATTTTTAATATAACTTGCTTATGATCAGACACGCGGATAGCCCGGTAGCATACCGTATGTTCTTGCGCACTAATTTCTTCAAATGCCGTGTAACCTTCTAATTCAACCATAGTTTATATTTAAAGTTGAGATAACTCTTTAAGTATAGTTTCTAAATTTAAGGGCATTAAAATGTTTTTTATCAATAGAATCTGAGGCTTGGATAATGCGCAAGGTAAAAAGCAATCGCTTTCTCGATAAAGCGCACATGAAAGTTGTTTAATAATTCAAAAAAATTCATATCGTTGCTCGAGCAAATTCGCGAAAACAAAAGTTTTTAATTATTTGTTTGGCGAAACAAGCTGAAGCAACCGTACTTAATTGGGCTGTGAATTGAACATTTTTCCTATTAATAGGACTAAAGAGTCACAACTTTTTGGATTTAATCAAATGCTCATCCATCCATGGTAAAATTTGTAGATAAAGGGTTAATTTTTATAATATTTACAAGGATGATTTATAACCAATGCTTGCACTTGTTGGCTATCAAATTCTTGATCAGCTTTACAAAGGTAATCATTATATTGTCTACCGTGGTATCCGCCTCAGTGACAATTTACCTGTTATTTTAAAAGCATGTCGTTTTGAAAAACCTACGCTCGCCGATTTAGCTGCTCTGCAACACGAATTTCAGTTGCTAAAATTACTTAATGTCAGTGGCATTATTGATGTATATGAACTCATCAAAAATCAACATCAATTAGTATTAGTTTTAGAAGATATAAAAGGAAAATCTTTAACGCAATTTTTAGAAAAAAAACCAATGGGCTTGACTGAATTTTTTAAAATTGCTATTGATCTCACTGAGATTTTAATTAATTTACATTTACAGCAAATCATTCACAAAGATATTAACCCTAATAACATTATTATCAACCCTGATACCTTATCTATTAAACTCATTGATTTCAGTATTGCCACTCAATTATCGGAAGAAAATACAGAATATCTCCCAGTTAATAAGTTAGAAGGGACGCTTGCTTATATTTCCCCCGAACAGACTGGAAGAATGAATAGACCCCTCGATTATCGAAGTGATTTTTATTCCTTGGGAGTTACTTTTTTTCAAATGCTGACCGGTGAAACGCCATTTCATTGTGCAGATCAATTAGAAATGGTTCATAACCACATTGCAAAGATCGCACCTAATGTTTGTGAATTTAATCCAAACGTACCCAAGCAAGTCGGTTTAATCATTGCTAAACTGCTCGCCAAAATGCCAGAGGATCGGTATTTAAGCGCGGCTGGCCTCAAAGCCGATTTGACTAAATGCTTCATCCAATGGCAAAGCCATCAAAAAATAGACTTATTTCCCTTAGGTCAAGTCGATGTTCATGATCAACTTAATATGTCACATCGTCTTTATGGCCGCAAAGAACAACTTAATCAACTGCTAGATGCTTTTGAACGTGTTGGGAGAGGGGAGCCAGAATTATTATTAGTAACGGGTTATTCGGGAATCGGCAAATCATCATTAGTTCGAGAAATTCATAAACCTGTTGTGCAGAAAAAAGCATATTTTGTAAGCGGTAAATATGATCAATTACAGCGCGCAACGCCTTATAGCGCCATTATCACGGCCCTTGATGCTTTGGTAAAACAACTCCTTGCTGAATCGGAAACTAAATTAACCGCATTAAAGGAAAAATTGTTAGTAGCCCTCGGTGACAATGGCCAAGTGATCACTGATGTTATCCCTTCGGTTGAATTAATTATTGGCGCACAAAAGAATGTTTCGGCATTAGCTCCGATTGATTCACAAAATCGATTCATATTTACTTTTCAGCATTTTATTCATACTTTAGCGAGCGCTGAACATCCTTTAGTGTTTTTTTTCGATGATTTGCAATGGGTTGATAGCGCTTCATTATTATTAATCCAAAGTTTATTAACTGATACCAAGCTTAAACATTTATTAATTATTGGTGCTTATCGTGACAATGAAGTCAACGCTAAACATCCGTTAACCATTGCTTGTCAGGAATTACGCAAAGCGAAGGTCATTTTACATCAAGTTGTTTTAACGCCACTTACTCTCCATGATATACAACAATTACTTGCTGACAGCTTATTCTCTTCAATTTCTCGTATTGTATCGTTAGCGGATTTGATTGCTTTTAAAACCCAGGGCAACCCTTTTTTTATTAACCAATTTGTTAAAGATTTATATATTCGACATTTACTTAAATTCGATCATCATACACATCAATGGCATTGGGATATTGAAAAAATACAAGCGCAAAACATTACTGATAATGTTGTAGATTTATTAATTAGTCGTATAAAACTCTTAAGCCTTGATGTACAAAACATTTTAAAACTTGCTGCTTGTATTGGCTATAAATTTAATTTAAAAACATTAATCACGATTAGTGAAAAATCACCTCAAGCTGTCATGGCAGCGGTAACTACGGCGGTTGAAAATAATTTCATCATGCCTATCGATGAAACCTACCAGTCGAGCGCCCTAGTGAATGATTTAACAATGTTTCGGGAAGTTGATCTCAGTCAATTATGTTATCAATTTATTCATGATCGCGTGCAACAAGCAGCCTATCAATTAATTGCAGATGATGAGCGACAAACCTATCATCTGCAAATTGGGCGCCTATTACTTAAAGAGCATCCTTTAACGGCTAAAGATGATCTTTTATTTACCATCACGGATCATTTAAATGACAGCACGGCTCTCATTACCGATACTGATGAAAAAGTGCAATTAGCCACCTTTAATTTATGGGCTGGACAAAATGCCAAAAATTCCAATGCTTATTCGATTGCTAAAACCTACATACAGTCTGGATTAACTTTATTGACGCCATTTAATTGGTCTAATCAATATGATTTACTTTTTGCCTTAAAAAAAGAACTCGCTATTTGCCAATATTTAACCAGCGAATTCGATGCGGCGGAATTAACCTTTAATGAATTAGTTGCAAATGTCCATGATAAATTACCTGCTTTGGAAGCAACACAATTGCACTGCGAAATGCTTGCGACAATGAACCGTCATCAAGAGGCAATCAGGTTAGGGTTGGCGGCCTTAAAGCGCATCAATATCATTATTCCACTTAAAACAAATGATTTGCATATTTTGAAAGCCGTACTGAAGGTTAAATGGCAAGTGGGATTTAGCGGATTGCATAATATTGACTTGCAACCCATCACCTCAGCTAATTATGAAGCAGCTATCAATTTAATAACTCAACTCGCTAATAGCGCATTCATGAGTAACGCCAAATTATTTGTTTTGTTATGCGCAACGACAATGCATTTAAGCTTAAGGTGGGGGTATACCCCAGGCACTTCTTATGCATGTTTAGTCTATGCTTTTATGCTTATGCATGCATTGAATTGGTATGGAGAAGGGTTGGATTATGTCAAATTTCATCAAAAATTAATTGGTAAATATTCACAAGGATCTTTGAAAGGAAAAAATCATTTTATCTTTGGAAACTTTATTGCACCTTGGCGGTACTCATTAGCAACGAGCGAAAAAACTTTAATTCAAGCATCGCATGATACTTATGATGTTGGCGATTTAGTTTATAGTAATTATGCAAATTGCGGATTCTTATATTTGATTTTTCACAGTGGCCTACCGTTAAACGAAGTTGAGCGGCACCATCATGATGCCGTTATCTTTCTAACCAATGCGAAAATTAATGATTTTCTATATATTATAAAATTTGCTAATAATATTTGCCGTCATCTTAGTAATAAAAATAAAACATTAATTTCTGAATTAGATGTAAACGAAGCAACAATGTTATCTTGGAATAATAAAACCGAACTTAATCTTTTTTATACTTACTATACGAAACTTTGTTACCTTATGGGCCAATTTGATGCAGCACGCGCAGCAGGAATTAAACACGAACAATATTATGAAAATGGACTGGGGATGCTTAGTAATCTCGATGCGGCTTTTTATCATTGCTTATCAATAACTGCTAACCATTCGCGAGATAAAGTTTTAAACAATAAAACTTTAAGATTATTACACAAGCGGCTACACCGTTGGACTAAATGGAATCCAAATAACTTTGCGTCTTATTTAGCGCTTGTTGATGCAGAAATAGCTCGTATCAATAACCTGCCTTTACGTGCAATTAATAAATATAATCAAGCCATGGTTACGGTTAGTGAAATGAACAATATTGAATTACTAGCTATTGTTTATGAATGTGCGGGTCGGTTTTACCAAGAATACCATATGCCTATTTTTGCTAAAACCTGCATGCAGCATGCCTATTATGCTTATCAACAATGGGGAGCAATAACCAAATGTAAATTACTTGAAGATCAATATCCGGGCTGGTTTACTGAAGACATAACGCATAGTGATGCTGTTAATACGACATACACCACCACAGAATCTTCACTCACCAATATTGATATCTTATCCATATTGAAATTTACGCAAATTATTTCAGGTGAAATTCAATTAGACAAATTATTACAAAAGTTAATGGTCATTTTATTGCAAAATGCGGGGGCGCAGCGCGGGGCTTTATTGGTTAAAAATAATGACAATTGGCTCGTTGAAGCCGAAGGAAGCAGTGCAGAACAATGCGTTTATTTAACGCCAACCCAATTGATTACACAGCGTACCGATCTGCCTCTCACTCTTATTAATCTTGCAATTCGCACACAAGATTTGCTGATTATTCAAAGTCCTGAAGAAATTAATAGTATGACCGTAGAAGATCCTTACTTAATTACCGTAAAACCACAATCTTTATTAATCCTCCCTATCATTTATCAAGGTAAATTTAAAAGTTTATTGTATTTGGAAAATCGTATCACGAGTTATGCATTTACTAACGAACATGTACAAACCTTGAAACTACTTGCCTCGCAAGCCGCCATTTCATTAGAAAATGCTAGGTTATATTATCAATCAACCCATGATCCTTTAACTGGTTTAGCTAATCGTAATCTTCTTTATCAGGTTTTTGATTTAGTTTCGATTAAAGCTAAACGTAATCATACCCAGATTGCTATCTTATTTTTAGATTTAGATGGATTCAAGAAAATTAACGACACTTTAGGCCATGAAGTGGGCGACAAGTTATTGCAATACGTAGCCCAACAACTCAATGCCTGCATACGTGAAGGTGATCTAGCAGTGCGATTAGGTGGCGATGAATTTGTTATTATCATGGATGATATTACCCAAAAATCACAAATTGAAGTTGTTGCCAAAGGTTTATTAAAACGCTTTACTGAAACCATCTTGATTAATAATCATGAAATTCACATTGGTACGAGTGTGGGTATTGGCATTTATCCCGATGATGGTGATGATATTCAAACGATTTTGAAGTATGCAGATTCAGCACTCTATCAAGTTAAATCTCGTGGTAAGGGCCATTACCAATTTTATCAAACGGAAGACCAACTGCATTAAAAACGGTTGTTTAACATTTTGAACTTGTTGTTCATTTTAAACTATTTTTTCAGCTACTTCATGATCCGTTTTCAGATTTTTCAATTAATAAAAATAGCGCCTTGCATATACAACACTGCTTTTCCGCTAATCAAGATCCTATCATTTTGATAGCGGCAAAATATTTCACCACCTCGTGCTGATAGTTGTCTCGTATGTAATTCATTTTTATTCAAACGTTTAGCCCAATAAGGTGCTAATAAGCAATGCGAGGCGCCAGTCGCTGCATCTTCAAAAATGGTCTTTTTTGGATAGAACGTGCGAGAAACAAAATCCACCGTTTTACTTGGTGCACTCACAGTTATACCGAGATGCTCCAATTTTTTAAGAATTTGTATATTGGGCCTTAAGTGTTTAACCTCTTCTTCGGAATGGTAGATCGCAAGACAGCGTTCTTTTTTATGTTGATATATTTCATTGGGTGCAAATCCCAAACCTTCCACTAATAGGGGTAAGGAAACACTTTCAAGAGCCTTCGATGGAAAATTTAAAGTGATAAGATCATTGTTGCAAAACATGGGTAATTCTTCGATACGAGATCGTAAAATCACTTTTTTCCATGTAGGTTCAAGATAATTGAAAATAATAAAACTTGCTGATAAAGAACCATGACCGCAAAGGTCAAGTTCATATTCAGGTGTTAGCCATCGAATCTCATATTGATCTTCCACACGTACCAAAAACGTAGTAGCAGGTAAATTATTTTCTTTAGCTATAGCGTGAAGAGTATCATCAGACAACCATTGTGATAGAAGACATACCGCAGCAGGGTTTCCTGAAAAAACTTGATCGGTAAATGCATCTACATAATAAATAGGGAAACTTTCTATCAATTTATTTCTAAATTCCACCATAAATACTTATTCTCTTCAGTTAATTGTAGCTATCAAATTTGAAAATATTTTTTCGGCTATGATTAAAATGCGCTATATTGCATGTATATTCAGTGAAGTGATTCTGAGTAAAATTCTTAATAGTGGATCGCCAAAAACGATAAGCCCCTTCGTTACCTGGCATGACCATGACTTCCCACGTACCTGGAAATTTTTTAAAAGCTTGTTGCGCGACATAGCGGCCCAAGCCTTTATGTTTAAATTTACGTAAAATAAAAAATTGTGCCATATTGAAATCAATGTCAACACGACTCCCTTTTTTATCTACAATAACAAACCCTGCTATTTCATTTTTATAACGCACTATAAAAGGAAAACTTTTTTCATCCTGCCAATATTTTTTAAAATCAATACATTCAAATAAGCCATCTTCAGGAATTTCCCAACCTGCTTCATAACCCATATATTCACTCATGTCATAAACATAAAACCGCCCCATGTTTTGAATCACAGAATAATCTGCTAATGTGGCCGGTATCAATTCAATGTGTTTATAATCGGTATGAGGTTTATGAATTTCATACAAGGCGACGTCATTATTCCCATATAGCCTCCGTTCCTTGTAATGCATTTTTACTTTTTCCAAAACGTGTCGGGATCTATCGTTTTTTGGATTAATTACGGCTACTAGCTTCGTAACCGATAAATGTTGAAATCCCCAAGTAATCAATGCTTTTAACAATTCAGTTGCATAACCTTTATTCCATGCTGCTTTGATTAAAGCATATCCCACTTCAATGTCAGGCTGGGTATCATCATAGGCAAGAAAAATCAATCCCGCTCGCCCCACAAAAGCACCACTTTCTTTTTCAAACACATTCCCTAAACTAAAACCGTGCTTTTCTTGATGCATGATTGCTTTTTCAAGTCCCATCTGTACTTCAGCGGGATTACGCACGCCCTGGCCTACATATTGCATCACATCAGCATCGGCTTGAAGTGCAAGTAATTGATCAAAATCTTTAGCCGAGGGCGTGGTAATAATTAATCTTGGTGTTTCTAAAAAAATACTCATTTTTTTACTCATCATTATTATTCAAATAATAGGGCCATACTAATTTGATTTTCGTACTCTTTTCCAATACAGAGCGCATTGCGATGCAAACCTTCTACTACAAATCCCAATTTTTTATAGAGCTTTATAGCACGTACATTATTTTCACGAACCGTTAGCTCAATCCGAGTTAATCCTTTGGATTGCGCTTGATTAAGCGCAGCGCGCATTAAAGCCTCTCCAATGCCTCGGCCACGATAAGGAGCGATGACACCCAAACCTAGAGTCCCGGCATGAGCAAACACTGGACGATGAAGCGCAGTAATATCACACCATCCCACCACTTTACCCTCACATAACGCAATGAAATGCGGCCAATAACCTTGCAGATTTTCCAAAACAAAAGCACGTGCTTTGGCTTCTGAAGGCCCCTCAAGAAAAGCTAAATACTGTCGTTCTCTCGCCACGCTATCTAAAGCTGCACAGTAGCCTTCGAGGAAATCTAAAGTAATAGGTATAATTTGGTAATCGTGCATGGGAATACTATTCAAAAATTAAAAAATCATTATAACGAAAAGAAGTGGTGTTTTATCAAAAATATTTTTTTAACATTGATGCGAAGTTTGCACAGCTTGTATGCAACCTGACACCAGTATATTTTTTATAATTATAAATTAAAATTAAAAGTCTGCTTCAATATATTATTTTCTGCCCGCGCATATTCCTTTATACTCCCCGTCACTATTGATTCAATGGAATGAGGCAACTAATGCATAAAAACATCATTTATATCTTTTTGCTACTCGCTCAATGTCTTACCTTTGCCGATGCTTATTCCCCACCCGGATTACAAAAAAAATGGGAATATCTTAACGGCTATACTTTTTTTAAACCTATCTTTGGTAAAGATGGGACCGTTTACACTAACTCACCAGAGACTGATAGTAGTGAGCCCGCCCTCTATGCTTTCACCCCACAGGGAAAGTTAAAATGGGCACTTACCTTTCCCACCCCTAAGCTTTATGAATATTCCCGACCGATCATTGGTCATGATGATACGGTTTATATTTTAGGTTTACAGACACTTGAATCCTTAGCTATTTTACGAGCTATTTCACCCCAAGGAAAATTGGCATGGGAAAAGAAATTAGAAGGTATTAAACCTTATGATCAGGTCTATTTAAGCATGCGACCAGACCATACTCTCTTACTGATGAAAATGAGATATGTTGAACCACGTCGCCCTGAATCAACCTTAATTGCTCTCGATACAAACGGAAATAACAAATGGCAATTCACCTTACCCGCTGAAACTTTTTATGTCATTGGTAAAAATAGTGAAGTGTATATGGTTTGTTATAATACCGGTTTGATTTATCACTTATCAACAAATGGACAGGTTAAATGGATTTCATCTCCTATTCCTGATATTAAAAGTGCAGCGATTGCCGATGATGGCACTTTTTATGTGTTAACCGCGCATGAAATCTATGCTTTGGATCAACAAGGTCATACGCTTTGGAAAAATAATAGCATTGATAAATATGCGGATCATTCTCTCAAATATCTATCCACAATAAATAATGGCCGGATGTATGTTACCTCATATACTTCATTAAATGGAAATATCTCTGCAGTGGATACGTCGGGCAAAGAAATATGGCGTAAAACTTTTTATCAGCATAAACTGGGTCGAATAACCTTTGATAAGGATATTATTTATATCACAATCAAAAACCAGTGGGACCAAGTTTATCTTGCAGGATATGACTTTAATGGTAATCAAGTGTGTCAAAGTACACCCGCCCATTTTGTCCTCTCTGGCGTCACGATAGATCGTGAAGGTACGATCTATACAGGAGGCTCAGAAGAAACGAGGGGTGGATTAAGAGCGTATCTACCCTGCTCTGTAAGCAACTGATTATTCGTCACAAGAAATTTACTTCGACTGAAGTAAGTTGACCTCTAAAATCCACTCTTTCCTCTTACCCCTGAATAAGGGGGCAAGAGGGTTATGATTTTTTTATCAACACACGCTAACATATTGCAAGTATCACGTTCTGAAACGATCACGTGAACCGATAGCGTTGTTCAGAAATCGAAAGGCACTCATTGGGTTGTGAACTGTTGCAGCCAAATTCAGCCCCTATTTTTTTCATACTCGTCACGAATGCAGCAATATTGAATTGAGGCGTAAGAATAAAATCAGTATTGTTAATTTCATCTGAAATAATAATTTTATCTGATTTGCACAAGAGTGCAGCATTCGTTGCTAAAGCTTTATGGTAAATAAATTTTAAAATATTTTCGGTTGGGGTTAGGCTGTATACCGTAAGCAGTGAATTCAAGCTAGTAGATTTTAATGCTATTGTCCAAAGCTTTTTATCGTCAATATCTTCATAATTAAGTTTAGCCACTTCATAAGCAAAGTCATGCTGACCCAAAATGGTGATGGCATTGTTCTGGAGTGAATCACTGGTTCGTATTATTCCTAATAACAAATTAATGATTTGCGTATCTAACCTTAGTCCTGCAAAGGCGTTTAGAATCGATAATTTAATTTTTTCATGGAGCAACGAATTCGATAGAATTTTTATCAATTCATTCTTGATGTTATCTTTACTCGCTTCACTAATTTCGTAAGATTCAGGCGGGATTAATAAAGCTAAGGCGTCAATCAACAAACAGCCGACTTGTTGCCTTTGATTTGATATTTGCGTTACTACACTATCGAACATATCATTGCGTTCGCTAAGCACTCTTGCCAGGGCTGATTTTAAAACATAGTAAATATGCGGTGAAATAACTTCATGCTTAGGGAGCGTATTGTTTAGAAATTCAATAATGTTTTTTGCTTGCCTAAATTTACTGCGAAACGTTTTATATAATTTATCATCCCCCTCTTGTACATTTTCAACTTCATAGTCAATCATATCAGTAGGATTATTTTTACTTTTGTTTAAATTCAGAGTTGAGAAGGATAATAATGCCTCCAAACCTAATTTGGCGTATTCCTCAAAATCACCAAGTATATGTACCGCAAGAACAACATTCTGGTATTGCGTATCCTGCAACACTGTGCAGCATGCCTTTAGCATGGCCGGTGACTTAATTCGTAAATTTTTAATGGCTTGCAGGGCATAAAAGTGCACTTTTTCATCGTTATGCTTAAGTGAATTCATGAGACAGTCATCCAACGCATGACTGCATTCAGTAATCGCCAAGGTAACGATCGCCTGTAATGCAGCAGATTTCACCGCAACATCCTCATTATTTGCAGCAGATATAAGCTGCAAAATAATAGACTCATCTGCTGTCGGAATTTCACTCAATGCCTTAATGATCAGTATTTTAATTTCCTCATCATTTTTTTCTTCATTAAAGAGTAAAATTAATTGATCGGTTAACGCTTGATTACGTGATCCTGTTTGGCTTAAAACATTCAATGCTGAAAGCCGAACATCAAGACTTGAATTATGTAATGCTTCAATGAAAATTTCAGTAATGATTGATGATGCAAATACAGTAGTATTTTTTTTCAAATTGTTTATTAGATGAGTCGCACATTCTGGAACCATTACTCTTAAATTTTGTTGATTAAAGCCAAAAATGTTTATAATCCATGTGCGCAATTCATACAAAATAACATCTTTCTGCTGGGTTGTAACTAAGTCAAAGTTTTCGTTTAAACATTTCACGAGCAAAAGCAAGAGTCTAAATCCTATAATATCGTCTGACTTATCCTGCATCAGTAAATTTAAATAAGATTCTATTTGATTTTCACGGCTCATTAGCCCTGACAAAAATAGACTAACATACTCATTTTTATTCTCCCCTTGATGAGCTTTAAACTGTTGCCATGCCTTTTCACCTTCATCGAATTGACTTGCTAAAAATCTTGCTGTGAAAAACTCTTGTATACTTAAATTAACAAAACAGTATTCAGTCGAATGGCTAACATCTGCTCCATCCATGGGCATGAAAATTCCTGAACTTAATAAATCCTCTAGCGTGATGCCATTTGCTAAAGACTTGGAAATATCATCATGGGTAAAAATAGTATTTCCAAATGCATTAAAAGCAAGTGATTCGAGACAACTTATTATTTTTCCAACTTTTTCATGATCACCTATCACATTATCAATAATTTTTTCATATATTTTGGTGATAGTATTGGCAGTGAAAGGTTTTTCTGCATTAGCTTCTTTGTACCAAATACTGCATATCAATTCTAAGGTGCGAGGCGATGTTGCTATATCCCAGAGCGCCGGATATTTTTTTAGGAAATTCATTAATTGAAGTGGTTGGTTCGTTATCTTGGATAAATTTCTTTGAACTAACCTTTCGCTAAAACGTTTGATATATACTTCCACTTGTTCTGCATTTAAACCATTTAACAATAAACTTCGAGAATTAATTTGCTTTGAGCGGGTAGAAGCAGTAGGTTTTAAACTTTTTGAAAGTAATGGTTCTGTCCAGGGTCTTGAAGTTAAAACATAATGATGAGCTTGCGTAATCAACCACAGTCCAGCAGGAACTAAATCTGGTAATACTTCATCAAAACCATCAAATAGATATAAAACTTTACTTTGATCGAGCCGATCCCACCATGTTCTATACTCGATCGGCATTTTCATATCATTTGAAAAATGTTTACGATAAATTTCCTCATAGACAATATCTCGTAGGGTAAGCTTTTCCAATTGTTTGCGATTGTAATGTACTAACTTGCGAAGGGGTAATAAAAACACCCAATCAAATTGACTCGGTACTATCCCGGAATTTTTGGAGACCCATGATTTAGCAAGTAATTGTGAAAACATACTTTTACCCCCGCCCGCTTCACCAAAGAGTAAGACTTGCGTTGCAATACTTTGTTCCGAAGAGGAAGTCTGTTGCGGAAAATGCAAGATTTTGTCAATTTCCAGCACGGGAAGCTTTGCTATTTCATTATGATAAAAAGTCAAATTTACAGGTAAATAATCACGTTCAACATCGGTAATCATAGTAGGATAAATTGGATTGCTAACCAGCGGTTGGACTTGATAATCCTTCATCAGCCACTGACGCATCATTTTTGAAAATTCGATTTGATTGATAGCAATCGCTCTGAAAGTAGCTTCTCGAGAATCCAACGCAAATACTCCTGTAAATAGATGGCGCTAAATTTATATCGCATACGATAAAAATGAAAGCTTAATTCAATGAATAAAATGAAGTTTGGCGAGACACCGTAGGGAAGAAGTATTCATTAGGCAATTAATGTCAATCTGATTATTTTTTTAGTTATAAAATAACTTGAATTTAACTTAAACGGTATTGATTAAAAAAGATAGTCCTGAAAATAAACTTTATCTTGTAAGTATTTTAAAAATTAAAGCCGGAATTTCGTCCGGCTTTAACCATAGCACAATACTCAAAAGGTAAGATTATTTAATCAATAGTATAGGTTACATGACCTGGTAAACGGGTCTTATCTATAGAATAATCCCCAGCTCTTTCTAAATCATAGTGGTGACAGGCTAAATTTTTATTTTTTAAGTCATATTTAATTGAGACTTTTTTCGTTGGAACGGTTAATGAATGAAATTCAAAACTACCATTCATCGTTTTATCATCTTGACTTTTATTCACGGTAAAAACTTGCTCAACATGCGCATTCAACTTTTGGATTGTTCCAGGTTGAATTTCAGCACCCTGCAGCGCAATTTTATTGATAATTAAATCATCAGAAGAATTATTTTTTATTTTTATTTCAAACCCGTTACAAGGTACCGATGCGGCATGCGCAACACCGAAAGCCAAGAGGGAAGATAAGCAAATTAATTTATACATCTTCATCGTTACATCCTTTTATTTTATTAATAAGCCTCTATGCGAGGTTGTACATCCTAACATACAAAAAAAATATCTTCCACCCGGCGATGATTTATCATTAATCATACTTATTTTTCCAATAATTAAATAATAGACCCTGCTCACCAAAAATTGGATCTGTCTTTGGCAATGGTGTTGATTTAATATTATGATCCACTGCTGGATGCTCCTCTTTTTTTCCATAGTGCATGTCATAATCAATATCAAAAGGATACGCACCAATACACTTAAAGTTTTTTGAGGATTCAATATTTTTGTGTGCGACACCTACGGGAAAAATAATGACGTCACCTTGTGAAATACTATGTACTTTGCCATTGGGTCCACCGAGTTGCACTTTGCAATCTCCTTCATAAACAACCAATGCCTCGTGTGTATTGCTATGATAATGGTGATAATCATAAATGCTATTCACCCAGGTATTATGCCAACCATTTTGTTTTAAGAAATGTTGAATGTCATTGACGGTGCCTTTGTTTATCGCAATAATTTGTTTGTAAATTAATACAGGATAGTATGAATTATTCGGAAAATAACCATTTAAGGGAATAATTTCTGCAATAATGTTACCTGCAGTATTAGATTTAGTATCTTTCATCGGCTCGCCCTCCATCAATGAAGTTGGTTTGTTACCAGTTCCTACCTAGTTTTATTAAACTTAAATCCTTATAATGCGATTCCTGGAGATTATTAATCAAATGATTTTAAAGTAAGGCGATGCATCCTAGAATAATAGGCATTGCGTGATAGATTCAATCTTCAAAATTAAATTTACAACACATCATAAAAAGGACAGATCAATGATAGATGATGATGATTTTAATGAGTCATTCGAAAATACATATAAGAAAATGGCTGATACAGCTCAACGCTTGTCTCATAATCCTGTGGGGGTTGTTACTTGTCCATTTTGGCTTCCTGTTTTAGGATTAGGATTTGCGGGAGTGGGAGTTACTCACGCGCTTGCCTTTCTAGGGGCTATTCCTATATTACTTACTGAAAGAGCGGTAGACAAATTGAAAATAAAAATAGCAGATCATCAAGCTAAACCGGCGGATCAACATCACAGACATATTCATCGTTTTTTTGGCAGTAAGGAAAAAAATACTATTCGCTCTGAACCCGTTCATTCTAGTGTAAACGGTTCGAGACCCTAGGGGATTAATTTTCCCTAATGAGGCTCGGGTTTATATTTTTGATTATTTTAGTTGAATTGAGCAATAAACTGAAAGATTCAAACCTCCCATTTCTTTACGCCAAATTTAAATCAACCCTAGTCATTATTTAAATAAAGTAACAGGACTAGGGCTATCCGCATATTTCCATGCTTCTTTAAATTCAGCTTCAACTTGTTCCGCTTGTTGATTTTTGCCAATTTTTCGCAATGCTTTTGCGAGGCCATAAAGCGCCCAACCATTTCGAGGATATTGTTTAAGATCCTCGTTATACATTTGAATCGCTTCTTTTAGATGTCCCCACTTTAAATAAGCATCACCCCTTATTTCTTTAAGGGGAAAATACCAATCAGGCGGCTCATGATAGCCCATATCGTGCTGTATTTTATCGGCCAGGCTTAACTGAGCGAGTGTTAATTTCTCGTCTCCCTGTTGATTGGCAATGATTGCCATCAATGTCGCCTGGGCAATTTTTAAAAGATTATGCCCAGCTTTACCTAAATTACGATCTGTTGTCCCTTTTGTAATAATTTGTTGTAATTGTAACAATTCATTTTTAGCAGCTTTGATTTCACCTGTGCCAGCTTTTGCCAACCCCCTTGCATAATGCCACATGCCTAAAGCATATTGCGCAGCTTGGGACGGCATAGGCTCATGTAAGATTTCTTTCCACAGGCCAAAACGAGCTTCGACATAGTACGGAATAGGGATAAACCATTGCAAAGTTGCATCGCGGGCTAACCAATTTGCGAAGGGTTTATCAATTAAATTTTTAGCAGCCCATAATGCAAGTTTTTTTCGACCTTCCATGATGGCAGTTGATCGTAAAAAGTCAAAGTTATGAAAATAGAGATAATTAATTTCAGGTTCAAATCCTTGCGCTTTGCACGTTTCATTGTAACGTTGGTAAGTGGTAATGGCTTGCAAATTGGAATTGCTAGCTTGGTGATAACGTCCCGTAAGAAAATAAATATGCGCTGGCATATGCACTAAATGTTCCGAACCAGGCACTAAAGTGTTTAATCGATCCGCGCTTTGCATCGCATCGCTAGGGTGAGATGATGATTCCATAACGTGAATATAATAATGATTGCCGCCAATATCCAAATTATCCTTTGCAAGGATAGCCTGAATAGTCTTAATGATAGTTGGGGTGACAGGATTTATATTTCCTTTCACATCCCAAAAATTCCAATTAATCCTATTAAATAATGCATAAACAAAAATACCGTGTGCAACATTGTCTTGGGGGTATTTTTTTACAATTTTTTGCATGGCTTCAGAATAAGCAGTTAACTCTTGTGGGGTGGATTCTTCGTGTTGGCTACTTGATGTGTGGCAACTGAAAGGGCCTACTTTATTTGATAGTTTTGGCGCATGTTTGAAACGTAATGATAATGCTTTTATATAATCTTGCTCCTTAGGCGTTGCTAGTTTTTTAAGTGAAAGAGCCTTTTGTATAGCAGATTGTGCATCCCCATATTCGTGACCGGTTAAAGGGGCATTAATTTTATTTCCTAACGCTAAAGCTAACCCCCAATAACACATCCCGCAATGAGGATCTAAACGCGTTGCTTCTCTAAAGGAACGTACGGATTCGCCCCATTCAAAGCCATAAAAGAGCACAAGACCCTGATCAAAAAAACGTTGGGCTAAAGGAATTCCAGTTGAGACTTGATAATGAAAAGATCCAAGATTATCAAATTGTGGAGCTTTAAATATTTGATGATTGTCTCGCGCCCGGGAAACAACTGAACAGCTAAAAAAACTGAGGGCAAGCGTTGAGGCAACGAGTAAGGCTTTAATCCGCATGATGGATCTCCGCAACCCTAAAAGCTTGAAGTGATAGATTACTTTAGCAAATAATTTTATTTATCTGTAGTAATCATTTATATCTGCATGAGACACACAGAAAATTCTGCGTCCTATTACTCATAAGCTTAATAAACACAGAAGTTCGTTATTATATTTAAGCGGTCACCATCGCGGTATTACCGTTTATTTTCATCCGACATTTTTTTTAAACGTAATTGTAAATTTGATTTGATTTGAGGCCAGTCCGGCTTTACCACGCTGAACATAACTGTATCCCGTATATAACCATCTTCTAAGATCGTATGATAACGTAAGATCCCTTCTTCTATAGCGCCTAGTTTTTTAATTGCTGAACGGGAACGCGTATTGCGAGAATCAGTTGCAAATTCAACCCGATTTACAAGTAAGTCATCGAAAGCAAATTTTAACATCAATAGCTTACATTCAGGATTAACATAAGTGCCCCACACTTCAGGAACATACCAAGTGTAACCCACCATAATTCGGTGATGCTGAGCGTTAATATCGTAGTAGCGCGTACTGCCAATAATTTTATGATCTGCTAACCGTCGTACGATAAAAGGAAGATGTTCAAGACTTTGTAAAGCGTTAACCGCATTATCAAACCAAGCATTAAATCGCTCTCCAAAAGCTTTAGAACTTGTATAAGTCCAGATGGACTCATCTTGTGCTGCAGTATAAAGTTCTTTTTTGTGAGAAACATTCAGTGGCTCAAGCTGCACCCAAGTTCCTTTTAGTGTTATAGGCTGAATATTAAGCATTCATTTTCCCTTGTTAAAAGTCAGAAAAGTGTAGCATAAGCCAATGCGTTTTGACTTGTGCGAGACGAATTTACTTTGCACAGCCCTTGCCAAAAGATAACGAAGCATGCACCACTGGGATGGGCGATCGTGGGGTCTTCATGTCAATCACTGGCGTTGGGCGAAAGTGACAAAGAGATGAGTTACTAAACCTCTGTGTTGGCACTTCGAGAGACGCTAAAATTTTAGTCATTGCAGCGACAAAATGCTCAGGATTGTGTTGTGAACTTAGCAAGCAATCAGCTATTTGCAACTTACAATTTAAGAGCTGTTGCGCCATGGCGCCAGTATATGTTTTAGACGGCAAATCATTTGCTAAATATTGTAAAAAAATATCTAGTTTGGGACCGGCAATTTTCAAATGATGCTGATCACAAAAATCTTCAAGGGCGGCTAGCATATTTTCTGATGTAGAAAAGTGTACCCGCTGCTTACCGCTGTATCGCGAGATACGAGTAGATGCTTGCTCTAGCAAATAATTGCCCAGGTCTTTAAGACCGAGTTCAATACCACGCAACATGTAAATACATAAAGGTTTGCCATTGGCAAAATATTCCGTCGGTGTTTTACGCTTAATATCGCTCACCTTAACCCAATCAGCCATTGCGACATCATCACCAGGCTTAATTTCAGGCTGGCTATCAAGGTTACCAAGAAAAACTAAATATTGGTGACAACGATTACTGGTTTGGCCAGGCGCATCTCCATGAGAAATACCCAAAGTATTATCGTAAGAGGTAAGGAAATTTTTTCTTTCGGGAAACTGATTGAGATCAAGATTAATTTCCTCAATGCACTCCCGACTGGCAGTGTGAAAACTATTAATATCTATTTTGGGTAACTGAATACCAGCGTTTTTGAAGTCCTTTTCAAAACGTTGATAGTCATAATTTACTTTAGTCCAGTCGCCTTCAGCTTCATCTAAAATTTTAGTCATCGTTTTTGTGGCTGATCGTTGGATATCAGCACGATTATAATAAATTGCCTCATTGTCGTTAGATAGCAATTTACCCCGCCAACCTGGCAGTGGGGCTTCGGTATAACCCGCTGACCAGTTATACATTTCTAAATTTCTTTTGTTGCAAATCAATGCAAGATAAATATCTCCCGTTTTATTATCTCGATAAGCCGGTAATATACCTGCTGAAGTTGCTTCACGAGCAAATTGATAAACATAACGCGCATCAAAACCATTTTTATAAGCGTCTGTTTTATGGGTCAATTTATTTAGTGCTTCCAGTTGCGAAGGATGGGCTAGGATATGTTGTTGAACGGTCATACCCGACATCGGTATGAATCCACGTAAGAGCACGGTAGTAAAACTTTCAATGAAAGCATCTCTAGCTTCAAAGGGTAAAGTCATTAATTGCTTTTCCATAGAAACTAGTAATGCGTCAAAAGCATCAATGCTTAATTTATCTTGCATATCGGCAACTTTCTTACCGATGTCTTGAGTGAAGGATGATTGCTCTCCTTCTGTGGCACGTAAAATCTCATAAGCCTTATTGTATTTATCCAATGACATTTTAAGATTTTCAGGCTGCATTTTGGCCAGATAATCAGCGTAAGAAACATAAAATCGAGCAGCATAAGGATTAAGAGCATCATGCTTCTCTATCCAGTATTTTTCTAACTCATTAAATGTCTTATTAGCTTCAACATCATTATTTTGTTCAGCCCGCATTTGCGCATAGCGATTCTTTGCTCGCGCATATTGATCATCAAGTAAGTCATACTTTTCATACAGGTCTAATGCCAATCGGTAACTTTGCACTGCCTGATTGAGTTGATTGATTTCATACTCCGTTAACGCTTTGACGCAGTATGCAAAAGCGGTAATTTTAATTGAAGCAATATCAGTAAAGTTTTTATATTGCTCGATAACTTGTTTGCAATAGCCCAGTGCTTGAGTTTTATTTTCTTCTATTTTTTCGTCACATTTTTCTTTCTTGGCAGCCGCCAGCATTTGTTGATGCGAAAATGCCAAATGGTTCTTAACCCAAGCTAATTCTTTGTCGACTAAAATTTTTTCAGCCAGAAGTAGTTTTTTATGAGCGGGCACTGGAGCTCGTTTAATATGGTTATAAAAAGTGCCGAGTTTATAACTGAGCTGACCTAAAGCCCGCTTCTCATTTTCATCAAGGGGTTCAAAAGCAGGAGAAATTTGTTCAATGAGGGTTTCAAGTTCATCAATTTTATTTTTATTAAGTTCAATTGTATGATAATCATTCCAATCAAAAGAAAACGCCTTGTTTAAATTTTGGAACCTAGATGAGTTTTGACCGGGCTGTTTTAGCATTAAAAATGTTTCCTTCATCAAGCTTAATAATTATTCAAAATACGTTCGTTTTGGGTTCATACTTGTAGCAAATATTTTGTTAGATTTCTATTGCTTCTCTTTATTTTTATATATTAAGGATTTCCCAACTAGGGCGTGGCATGCCTGAATAAATAATCGTGGTAAAATGCACAAATTAACCTCAATGAGAGGCAAGAATAATTGAGGATTAGTTAACTGTATGAATTTTTTATTTTTCGCGTAACTTCAAAAATCATAGATACGACCCACAGCGGATGGCACAATAACTTGATCGCCAAATTTGGTGGCTAATGCATTGACAGCTCGCCATCCCGTACAGTGTGCTGGGATAATCATTTTCAAATTAAATTGCGCTAGATCATTTATCGTTTGAGGAATAATTTTTTCAACTAATTGACCTGATAAATGAAAACCACCCATAACAGCATAGAGTGGAATAGCGGGAAATAATGATTGAGCGTGTTTTAAAACATTAATGATTCCCGCGTGCGAGCAAGCAGAAAAAATGACAAGTCCTTTATCCCGGATATTAACAGCTAAAAATCTTTCATCTTTTATCCATGGATCAGCTTCCCACTCTCCACTAGGCAATTGACGCACATGACCCGGAAAACCTTTTTCATATTCTGTAACGCGTGGAATTTCACCACTGAGATAAAACATATCACTTAATAATAAACGTGGCGCATCGGAATTAACAACGCTTGCACCATGTTTCTTAAGATCAGCTATACTTGGTATCTTTTTGAACGGACAAATTTCGTCATTATGAGTTGTTGCGCGTTGATAAAACATGCCAGGATTAAGATGAAACACAATTTCTTTGCATTTTTTTTTGCTTTTAATTAAATCAAGGGCTGCAAAAAATCCACCCGCATGATCCCAATGTCCATGCGATAAAACAATGGCTTCAACTGCGCCAATCTTAGCATTCAGATTGTTAACATTTCTTTTAAAAACTTCACCTTCAGGACCTGCATCAAATAAGAGACTATGTGTATTATCTCCCTCAGAAGCTGTAAGGAGAAGAGAAAGTCCGTGCGCTCCACAACAGAGGCATTCGCCCGATAATTCCTTCATACCATTGTTTCGAAGATAAGCCATTTCGTGGGTAACATTCTTTGGCACACTAGAGAGACTGTCAGTCACATTATCCACTAACACTTGTATTTGTAATTGATCTATTATTTTAAGATTCATTATAATTCTACTGTAAATTTTGCGAAATTAATGGGGGTTTCATTATATAAGAATAATCAATTACATGTTTTTAGCCAAATGTAAAATTCTTTTAATAAATTCACTTTTGGTGTTGGTATATTCTTCGCGATCGTAAGTAAATTGTTTTACTAATTTTATTTTTAATTGTTGATATTCTTCGGCAACTTCAGGATGAGTCATCAAATAATTCCTAAAAAGTATTTTCTCCTCCCAATGTTTCGAGGTAGGTTCAACAATATGAACATGATGGGTTCGTTTAACACCAAAGGGAGGCATCCCTTTCACAAAAAACATACGCTCAGGATCAGGATTTTCAGACCAATATTCATAACCTAATTTCTGTAAGGCGGGAACAGCAATTACTTTCATTTCTTCTAATGAATTAACTGCGATTTGAATATCAATAATCGGTTTGGCGGAAAGACCAGGGATAGCTGTGCTTCCTATATGTTGTATAT
This sequence comes from Gammaproteobacteria bacterium, assembly GCA_013816845.1. Lineage (NCBI taxonomy): Bacteria > Pseudomonadati > Pseudomonadota > Gammaproteobacteria > Gammaproteobacteria bacterium. The sequence continues at coordinate 159,442 of JACDDU010000002.1, read as the reverse complement.
CAATGATCTTTTTAAGAGGCAATACGCATCGTAATTTATTAATCTCTGCGTTCGCACGCTCTGCCCATTCAGCATTACTGGGCTCAAGGTCAATATGATCTTGCTCAAGAACTGCTGAATCATTTCTTATATAATCTTCGCTAGTCATAACCCAATGTTCATGACCACACCATTCATTATTAATTTTTAAATAACGGGGGGAAAAACCTTCATAGCGAAAACCATTCTTTTTTATGAATAAAATGGAACGCATATTTTCGGGTTGTATATTTGCCTCAACACGATGCAAACCCAATTCTTTAAATATTTTCTCCAGCACTAGCTTTAAGCCAGCGCTCATATATCCTTTTCCGTCATAGCCACTTACACCATAAAATCCTAAAAAAGCATTTTGAAATGGGCCGCGAACAATTTCACTAATATTAAATATACCCACAATATTATTACATTGATCGCAAACCAAAAAACTTTTCTGATTCGGGCGTTGAAATTGTTGAAGATAATCATCAAAAGCCTGCGAAGTGTCTGGTGACTTGACCCATGGATGATGTAACGATTGACTTCGCTGCATCGCAGCCAGAAATACGTCTTTATCTTCCATTTTTGGTTCACGAATCGTGACCTTGCACATAGAGCATTTGCACCTTAAAAAAGATTAATTATATAAATTTTATTGGTCAGTTAAAGTTGCTCGGCAATAAACGACTATTTCTTTCACACAAGCTTGAGGCGATAATAACAATAATCCACGAACGATCTGCAAAATATCCTGGGGTTTAATCATTAAGTTTTGCGACGGATATTCCACATGTGAAACCATTTCAGTTGCTACATAACTAGGGCATATTGCTGTCACTTTCACATTGAACGATACTAACTCATGAAATAAAGATTCACTCAACCCCACCAACCCAAATTTAGTAGCGGTGTAAGCGCCAATACCAGCATAACCAATCTTTCCACAAAGCGAGGCGAGATTAAACACATAACCCTGTTGACGTTTTTTCATATGCGGCACAACGGCTTGTAGTATATTAAAGGCACCTATCAAATTTACATTAAGCATGTCGTTAAAATCTTTCGCATTTTCTAACGTTCCATCATGTAAAATGCCTGCATTATTAAATAGCACATCGACATGTCCCAGCTGGGTTATGATATGATCAATTGTTTGATTAACTAATGCAATATTGGTTACATCACATTCATAAATCTGTGGCTCAAGATGTGCAGGTAATTGGGCGTTTTCAATAATCTCATTTGCGATATGCTGAAGGGTATCTTTAGAGCGTGATAGCAAGCAAACACGATATCCATCCTGCGCTAATCCTGCAGCAACAGCTTTGCCAATACCACGGCTAGCTCCGGTTATTATTGCTATTTTTTGTTCATGGGTCATATTGATTTTATTCCAATGTAAATATCTAAAATGGTGTTAGCAGGATCACTTGCACGTTCATCATAAACTTCAAAATCGGCTACATAAGCCCTCTCCCCACCAAAATCACTTGCTGACATTTTCCATATCTGCTGCCATGCATCACTAACAACCGCAGGCATTTGTCCTGATGGTGTTGTAAATTTATGATATTGCGCAGCGGATATGGTTAATTGTTGCAATTCTCGCGGGTTTTCAAAGGAACTAACTTCTTCACCAATAAAATAGGTGTAATCACTGTGTTCATCACTATCATATTCAGTATAAACAGAAAAAGTTACGCCTGGATTTTTTCTATTTAAAATCTGCTCAGCCAGATTTAAGCCCCAAAAACGACCAGCTAATTCGCCTATTTTTGATGTTTTTGGGTTCATTTCATTTTTATTGTTAGTCCGAGCAGTTAAACCAACTAGTTTAATTTCAGATTTATTAATCAATTCTTTTTCCATACGTTACCTTGTCATTGATATGTTTATACTGCTAAGTTAAATTCAGAATTTGAAAAAAAATTTCAGTCAACAACCCCGTTTGAGAGTACGAAATTTATATATGATACGATCATACTGAGTGGCAGTGAGCACGCTGAAATCTGTTTTTTCATCAAAATTCGTTGGCGTATTTTTTAAATACACGCTTCAGATTAATAAGCTTTAGAATAAGGACGTGCCCGCCATTTTTGCATGAATCTCTGCTTCTCAAGGCCATTCAATTTCATACGAATATTGACCACACGCCATGACAGCTGAACTGATTTATGAATGTTTAAATGCTACTACATCGGTATAGTATTTTAAACAAACAAGTTAACCTACGAAACGGTCAAACTTGAATGCCACAGATCATGGTCAAATTTATACCGATACTGTTATATTGACCCATAATAACTTTGTACATTACTCAATAAACTTAAATTGGGATAAATCATTTCACATGGATACATTGAAACAAAATATTACCCATATTTATGGAAAGCGAGGTGAAAAATGGATCGCTAATCTACCCGTTACAATAGAAATGCTCGCTCATCATTGGTTGCTTAGTCAAATTACGCCTGTTAACAATATGACTTATAACTATGTAGCTAAAGCTATTAAAGACACTGAGCAGCCAGTCATATTAAAAATTAGTTGTAATAAACAATCTATGGCGGCTGAACAACAAGCTTTACTATATTTTAATGGTCAAGGCTCTATTAAGCTTCTCGATGAAAATGAAAATTATCATGCTTTGTTATTACAGCAAGCATTACCTGGCAACACGCTTAAATCGCTCTATCCTATGCAAATTCCTTTTGTGATGGACTGTTATGTCGATACCATGCAAAAACTTCATGCTAAACGATTGCCGGATCAACGTCATTACCTTCATATTAGTGAATGGCTGAAATCAATTGATCAACTTAAACCAAACCATCCTTGTCCATCCCACCTTCTAAAAAAAGCTATAGTATTAAAAAATGCATTATTAGCTTCAATGACTACAGCAATATTTTTGCATGGTGACTTACATCACGATAATATTCTAAAAAATGATAATCATTGGTTGGCGATCGATCCTAAGGGGATTATAGGCGAACCAGAGTTTGAAGTAGCAGCATTTGATTTTATGTACGTCCAAGAACTCGCAGGCCAAGCTGATGTAAAAAATATATTTGAATCGCGAATTAATCTTCTTGCTCAAAAGGCAAACTTAAACGCTCAACGCATTAAAGACTGGGTATTTGTGCGTCTTATTTTAATGGCTGCCTGGAACATTGAAGACCATGGTGATTCGAGTTGGGCTATCAAGCTAGCTGAACAACTTGGGTAACTTATGTTATAGACTGGTAGAGAATTGAACCCCCGCTTAAGTTATCCAGCTATCTTCAAGCTCTTTATTAGGATAAGGCGTTTGTTTATTTTTCTGAAGCGAGCGATAAAATTTATCCATTAATAAAGCCACGGATGCGTACCGATTTATGATCGACAAAACAGAAGGTGGCAAAACTTTACTATTTCCCTCTTTGTATTCTTCTAAGGCTGCTGGCCATTTGTCAGGGCCAAAATAATGCGTAATAAGACAATGTAGAAAATTAGTAGCGGTACTACACCGATCGTAATTTACATGATGATTAAAAAAAATTATTTCTTCTTCCGAGAGTTCGAATTCTGAGGATAAAGCTAAACCAAAATCAGTGAAATAAAGGCGATTGCCATCCGTTAAAATATTATGAAAATGCGCGTCAAAGTGAAGTAAACCCTTAGAATTCATGAACGCTGTGGTCTCTTTTAAATGATCCTCGACCATTTTACAAGCTGATTCAACAACAGCTTCTCCTTGCAAAAGCTGATTGCCCAACCATTGATATAAATTTTGTGGAATGTATTCAAGAAATAACACAACATTTGCTGAACCTCGTAAGTTTGCCTCTAGCCGCGCGCGTACTGCTTGCGAATCCTGCCAATATTTAACATCTTGCTCGAGTTTCTCCAATTCGGTTATCGTAGGTTTATGTATCATTTCAGGCAAAATGCGCCAATGATACAGAATGGGAAAGTTTTGGCACTCGCCCGTAAGAACCCAATGAGTAGTCATTAAATGAGTAGTTAATTCACGCCATACACCAAAACCTGTTGAGCCAATTCCGTATTGATAATAAAGAGGCAGCGCAAAGATATTTCTCGTCGACATTATATTTTGAGGGTGTCTCTCCCTATCAGTTAGACGAATTTTTTTAACAAATATTTTTCTACCATGAACTTCTATTAATGCTGAAGTACCGCCAATACTTGTACCAATAGGTGTAGCCTCATTGAGAAGTGCTGCAAGAGCCTGGTCGCTCTGCAAAGCCAATTCAGTAGCAAGACTTGTGTGAGTACTCACACGATTAGAGTTTTGTGCATCACGAGATGGTTTATTCATGAGTTTCTCATTATTAGCGACTAATGCTAGGTAATGTTAACCAGCTTAATCAAAATCTTATCTGGCAGCAAAATGTTATCGTATTAGCTTATATTTACGAAACTCATATCATCACTTCTTTGACACTCTCTTCTCTATCGTAAAAAATAAAGCATTGTCTCTTTCAATAAAATATGATGATTACTAATCGATGAAAAGATGATAGCTACATGATGAAGAAAAACTGTTTTAAGATAGCTTTCTTCTTCATACCTATTTGATCGATATTACTTTTCCATCCGTAAGATTTTCCAAATCCCTTGCAGATAGGGAAAACACAGCATGAGGTGTACCTGCAGCGGCCCATAATTTCTCAAATTTTAATAAATCTTCATCAATATAAATCTGATTGATTTTTTGATCGTGACCAACGGGTGGAACCCCACCAATAGCATATCCTGTTACTTCACGGGTAAAATCTGCATCAGCTTTTACTATTTTCTCACCGATGTTTTTCTCTATTGTTTTTTCGTTAACGCGGTTTATCCCACAAGCTAAAATTAAAATGGGCTGATTTGTTTTTACAGATCGAAACAATAAAGTCTTAACAATTTGAGCGACATCACAGCCAATCGTTTTCGCTGCATCAGTAGCAGTGCGTGTACTCGAAGAGAGCTCCACTACCTCAAACATTAATCCCTTTTGCAATAAAACATTTTGGACGCGCACAGCACTTTTACTTAAATTTTTTGGTTCGTTTACCATATCCACTCCACATCGACAAATGTTATAGGAAAACAAAATTGCTTATTTATTTCGTAGGATTATCACTAGTATAAAAATCAATAAATCGTCTAATTTTAGGCTGTAAATAACGGCTTTGTTGATAGTACAAATAAACTGGCTGTTCGCATTCACTAAATTTAGGAAGAATTTCGACTAAGCTCCCCTTTTCTAAAGCAGCTGCCAATATATAATCATGCAACTTTACAATGCCCATGCCTTGGATGGCACATTCACACATGGCGCGACTATCATTCAGCCATAGTATTGGCTCAACATATATTTTTTTATTATTTTTAAAGGTCACCACATTATCCGGTTTACGCATACTGTGAGTAATATAATGGTATTTACTCAAATCAGCGGGTATACGAGGCTCTCCATACTTTTCTAAATAGGCAGGCGATGCGCAAAGAATGTATCGGGTTGTAGCGACACGACGACGAATGAGAGTTGCCGGCCCTTCCATTGAAACACCAAAAATTAAATCAATATTTTCTAGGGTCAAATCAGGAAAGCGCTCCGCCAATTCAACTTTAATTTTTAGCTTCGGATTAAGTGCCATAAATTCTGGCAACCGTGGAAGAAGATACTTAATCGCAAAATAGCGGCTGCTGGTAATGCTTAGAATACCCGTAGGTTCACTTCGGCTATCAGAAATAGCAATTTCTGCTTCCGCTAATTCTGCTAAGGCTTTTTTAGCATGCTGGTAGTATTCTGCTCCGATTTCGGTTAGCGATAGTTGGCGCGTGGTACGTTGTAGCAATTCCGCTTTAAGATCAGATTCGAGACGAGCGACTTGCCTGCTCATTGCAGCTGTCGATACGCCCTCCTTTCGGGCGGCTGCTGCAAAGCCATTTTGTTCTACAACAGCCATGAAAGCATGAATACGTTCGAGTTTACTCATCAGTTCCTGATTGTTGCAAATTAGTTAACACTCATTGCATAAATTTATCATTGTTTAATTATTTGTCAAGAATTATACTATGGCCAATTATTTATGGCAGTTATCTATCCTAATAATAAATAGGCTAAAACATGCAAAAAAATATTTCTTTTTTTACCCTCCTGTTATTAATATCGTTTGCCTCCGTCAATGCAGTATTATTTACACCCGCCTTACCTAACATTGCCCTTTTTTTTAATATCGGAGAAGATACGGCACAACATACTATGACCTGGTTTTTAGTAGGTTATGCGTTAGGGCAACTTGTATATGGTCCCCTTGCCAATCGATTTGGGAGAAAGCCCGCACTATATGCGGGTGTAAGTCTACAAATTGTCAGCAGCTTGCTCTGTGTATTAGCAGGGGTTATTCATGAATACGAGCTGCTGGTAGTAGCACGATTTATGTTAGCGTTAGGGTCAGGTGTCGGATTAAAAATGACATTCACTTTAGTTAACGAAAGTTACGAACCTAAAATTGCTAGTCAAAAAACAGCATACCTCTTGTTAGCCTTTGCAATTACGCCAGGCTTAGGTGTTGCGATCGGCGGCATTTTGAATGCTTTCTATGGATGGACAAGTTGTTTCTATGCCGGCGCTGTTTACGGGTTAGTGCTCCTATTTTTTGTAGCTCGCTTACCAGAAACGCAAAAAACATTAGACTTGAATGCACTTAAATTAAAACATTTAGTGCATGACTATAGTAGCCAATTTAGAAATAAACAATTAATGACTGGCGGGTTATTGATGGGTTTTTCGACCAGCTTTGTGTACGTTTTTGCGGCTATCGCACCTTTCGTGGCGATTAATACTTTTGGTTTAAACAGTGCCGAATATGGCGTAGCAAATATTTTGCCGTCTATGGGTTTAGTTCTGGGCTCAATCGTTAGTGCAAGACTTTCCAAAAAATATGCACTTCAATCAATTATTAAAGCAGGAATATGGATAGCATGTCTCGGCACAATATTAATGTTCGTAACGATGGCCCTGCATTCGCCTATACTTTTTTCGCTATTCTTACCCATGATCATCATATATTTTGGTTTGTGTTTCATTCTAGCGAATGCTTCAACGCTTGCAATGAGTCACGTTAGCGATAAAGCGCATGGGTCTGCTGTGATGAATTTTATTAATATGGGATTAGCAACAGTGATCGTATTAAGCCTCGGCTTTTTTACAATTAAAGCGCTGTTATTACCTTGCATCTATGTAATTTTATGCGTATCAATGATGAGCATATTTAAATTAGCAGCGAACAAAGTTAATAAAAAAATTCCTAATATCAATCATTCAAAGTTGTGATGTAATCGACTTTGTACTCGATTATTAAATTTACATATCTCGCTGTGGCGCAACATGAATGAGATATGAAATTGCCTCAATACAACACCAAAACGAGGCATGTCAAACTGCTTGTTAAGAACAGAGTTCGCTAGATAAATAAGGGGAAAATTAATACCATGCTTTTAATCTATTTAATGATTGTTTAAACATGTTTTTTAATCTTTGATCATCAAATATTATTTTTTGTTGATTATCCGATGTCATCGCGTGTTTACGCATGAATACAATGACGTAAAAGAGCCGATAAAATGCTAGACGAATTTTTGCATTATCATCCATTTCCAATGCTTCACTCCAATAATCACAATATAAAGTGTCATATCCTTCATTTTCTAGCGCGGTATAAGTAAGTCCAAGCACAAATAGCGGATCACCAAAACACATTTCATCTACATCAACAATTCCTGAAATTTGTCCCTTCTCTACAATAACGTTTCTTTCACTGGCATCCCATAAAAAGGGTCTGGCGCGAATCAAACGGAATTCATTTTCTAAATTTTTTACGATCTTAAAAACATCTTCCATTTCAACATCATTAAATATTTTATTATTACGTATTATTTCGTCAAACAAATACAATCTATGCGTCAAAAAATCATACCATGAGTTATGCGCAGTCATTCGCTCATAACTATTAACAATGCCATAACTTGGACCATCCGGAAGTGGTCCAGTCATAGCCTGTATTTTTACCATTTCAAGGGCTAAATTGTGTTTATTCAAATCGGTTAATTGCGAATAGATATTACACAAATCATCTCCCGACAAACGCAACATCAGCAATGATGGAAATTCGGAAAGCTCACATGCCAAATCAGATTTAATAAATTTTGCAAGGGGAATACCAAGTGGGAGTAACTTTTCTTGCCAATAGGTTGCGGAAATAAATTTATCCGTTTGGCTAGTATCAGTCATACGAATAACATAATCAGATTTTTCAGTTTTTACAGCATAGACAAAATGCTGATCACCAGTAGTCATCCTTTGCGTATGAAGTATATTTTCTGCAGTCATAGTTAACACTACAGAAGAAGCAATTTCCTCAGTGGGATACTTTAGGACATTATTCATCTGAACATTTACCTCATTGATTACACGCATTCAAAATTGAAATATTTTTTGCATTAACTTTATAAATTTAAACTAATCATTATGCTTCTAAAATAATATTTACAGTATCAACCAATTTTTAATGATTTTTATCCCAAAGCTCTCCTGATCCAAATTGTTCTTTTGGAGTATCTTTAAACTTTGGCAGATTATCATTAACACTAATGATCCGATTTACGTAGCAAACATGTCTGACCGGTTTAAATGAGTCAGGCATTGAGTCAATAAAAACAAAGTTATTAACATTAACCCCGATGCCTGCTTGTTTATTTGGATCGAGAGAAATGCCATAAATAAGACTACGGCATGATTTACACAACAGTATTTTGGCATTGTTTCTAATAACTTCATCAAGATCATCAACGCCTGATGTTACATTGAAACTTGATGTTAAGTATCCTGCTGTCCACGCATAACCTTGTTTATCTGCTTCGCGTTTCGATTGTGACGCTACTTCACGGCATTTGTTGCAATGACAATACTGCGTAAAAAATGGTTCGCCCTCACAATAAAATTTAATTGCCCCGCAATAACATTGACCTCGATATTTAGACATATAAAACAATCCTTGTTATGAATAGTCATCAGTTCTTAATTCGGTAAAATCGGCACTCAATACCTTTGGCGATGTCATTTTTATAATAGTTCATGCCACACTTTTCCATGACTCGGGTTGAACCAATGTTACCCACATGGGCATAATCAATAATGTAATAAACATCAATATGCTCTCTTGCATATTCAAGTAATTTTGTTACTACTTCAGAAGCATAGCCTTTACCCCAAAACCTTTTATGCAGAACATAGCTCACCTCGGTATCACCCGTTTCAGTAATCCCAAAACCAGCCCGACCCATCAATTCCTCTGATTTCAAATCAAATAGCAAAAAACACGACAAATTTTTTTCTTCATAAGCAGAAATGAATCGTACAATCATATCTTCTGTTTTGTTGCGATCTCTTGCGCCATCTGGGAAGAATTGTTTAACATCTAGATCGCTCTCCAATCCTTCTAAATAAATAATGTCGCGAGCATCGAGAAGACGAAGCCCTAAGCGCTTTGTCTTGATTAAATAATTTTTCATTTTAATTTGCGCTGAAACGAAAGGAATATTACCCCGAGACAAAAGGAAGTTTAATGCATTTTATTGCTATTTGCTATTTTCAAATACCCCTACCAGTCGATGACTTGAATCATCTACTGCCTGAAGTGTGAGAGCTAGTTAAGCTGCCAAATTGGGAAAGGGTCAATCATATAAAAAAAGATATTTGGATTGGATATCCAACTGCAATGAAAGCATTGGAAAAACTAAAAAGATCTTTTTGATCATCCGCAACGACAACGAATCAATTTTATGGTTTAGAGCAAGATTATCTTGTTGAAATGCCGATAGTATCGATCCAAATGCCGCCACTACCTGATGCAAGACGATTTTACTTAGCAATTCTCGAAAATTTAAATTGGCGTGTACCTGGACGTATAGTAGATCTAATATTGGCTATCTAGAAAACCAGATTATTTCTCTCTTTAGAGAATATAAAGTGAAGATGTTAATTATTGATGAGATTCACAATTCATTAGGCGGGCAAAATAACAAACAACGTGAATTTCTTAATTTATTGCGCCTTATTGGTAATGAATTAAAAATCCCTTTAATTTGTGTTGGCACAAAAGATGCTTATCTAGCTATTCGCAGTGATACGCAACTTGAGAATCGTTTTGAACTTTTTGTTTTGCAAGATGGAAAGTGGGAAGAGAATATGATTCGTTGTTGGCTAGCATGGCTGCCACCTTTCCTTTAAAAAAGCCATCAAACTTGAATGACCCAAAGATATCTGAATTTATCTTGCAAAAAAGCGAAGGAATTTTAGGAGAGATAGTCACTTTGTTGCGAAAAGCTGCTATTCAAGCTATTTATACGAAAGCAACAATAAATGAAATGATGTTTAGGATGATTGATTACCATTCTCTTTCAGAGTGGCGCAAAACATTTGAAAGGAGTTTAGCAGAGGCATCATAAAATCAGTTGGTTCCGTTTAACCTGAAAAAGGACTTGAAAAATGTATACGTTCAACACACGATAAGACGCATTATCGATATTACATAACTTGTTTGTTTAAAACACCAATTTATACAATAGGTTATATTTGGATAAGAAATCTTTAACAAAAACACCCTTGCATAAGTCAAAAAGATATGGATTAATATGTTCATAGTTAAAAATATGAAGAGAAATTAAAAATGATTTTTAAATTTGTAAAACATCATGCACATCACCATCAGTTGAGATAGCCTCTACTGAAGGGAGGCTATTTGCCTCCCGCATGAGTTTGGATGTCATCAAACCCTGGGCGGCAAAAGTTTCCCGGGGTTTTTTTACGTTCAATACTTTGTGGGAGTAGGTAAATGCAAAACAATAATCGAATACGTATCGCAATACAGAAGTCTGGCAGATTAAATGACGAGTCATTGCGACTAATGGCTGGATGCGGAATATCCATTAAACCGCGAAAAGAGCAGCTCTTTTGCCAAAGTGACAACTTTGAACTTGATGTACTCTTAGTCAGAGATGATGATATTCCAAGTCTCATATCAGAGGGGATCTGTGATTTTGGTATAGTTGGAACCAATTTATTGAATGAAAAGGTATTACAAAATAACAGTAACTTAAAAAATAAAGTTGAAGTCATTCGGACTTTAAATTTTGCTTATTGCAGGCTTTCCATCGCCGTGCCTAAAAACTTTCAATATGGAAATATATCTAGCCTTAAAAACTGTCGTATCGCAACAAGCTATCCAGACTTGTTAAAAGAATTTCTCGAAATAAATAAAGTTAAATCAGAAATTATTAATTTATCAGGATCAGTAGAAATAGCACCAAAACTAGGTCTCGCTGATGCGATTTGTGATCTTGTTTCTTCTGGTGCAACACTAGAAGCAAATAATCTAAAAGAAGTTGAAACGGTGTTAGAAAGTCAGGCTGTTTTAATCCAATCATCAAAAATACTATCTACTGAAAAACAAAAAATCGCTGAAATATTTAAAAATCGCGTTCAGGGATCGCAGCGTGCGTGTGGAAGTAAATACATTATGTTACACGCCCCCAAATCAGCATTAGAGAGCATCGTATCCTTACTCCCAGGCGTTGAAAGACCCACGATTCTGGAGCTGCAAGGGGATCCGAATAAAGTCGCTATTCACGCTTTGTGTAGTGAGAATATTTTCTGGGAAACCATGGAAAATCTAAAGTCTGCTGGCGCCACATCAATACTGGTTTTACCCGTTGAAAAAATGATGGCCTGAGGAGAGTATGTGCTTAAAACTATAATTTGGAAAACTGTATCTGAGAATGAGAAAATTAGTCTGCTCAAGAGACCATTACGAAAAAAAAATTCGACCTTTAATAATCAAATCCGAGAAATGGTAGAACGAGTACGCAGGGAAGGTGATGTTGCATGCAAAGAAATGACCGATAAATATGACGGTGTTAAGTTAGATAATTTACAGGTCAGTGTGGAGGAATTCGAGGAAGCTCAAAAAAAAATTAATCCGAACACTATTCAGTCTATAAAAAAAGTTATTTCGCAACTAACGGCCTATCATGCACCGCAACGAATACAAAATTATAGCGTTGAAGTGTCAACCGGCGTGTTATGTGAAAGTCGCGCAATTCCTATTGAGCGCATCGGACTTTATATTCCGGGTGGAACTGCACCTTTAATATCGACTGCACTGATGCTCGGTGTTCCATCTAAAATTGCTGGCTGTCCTATACGTATTTTATGCTCCCCACCAACAAATAATGGCAATATAGACCCGAACATATTGGTTGCAGCCGAACTTTGCGACATTGATAAAGTTTATAAATTAGGTGGTGCGCAAGCGATTGCTGCCATGGCATATGGGACAGCCACCATCCCGAAAGTGTACAAAATATTTGGGCCAGGCAATTCATTCGTGACGCAAGCTAAAATGATTGTTGCTCAGGATGTCGATGGCGCAGCATACGACTTACCTGCTGGACCATCTGAAGTATTAGTCGTGGCAGATGCTAATGCAAATCCTGACTATGTTGCAGCTGATTTATTAGCACAAGCTGAGCACGGCTCTGATTCACAGGTCTTACTAATAACTACAGCCTTAGCTATGTGCGATAAAGTAAATCATTCATTGCAAGAACAAACAAGAAATTTAGCAAGAAACTCGATCATTCTGGAAGCGCTTCAAAATAGTCGAATGATTATTGTTGATTCAATTGAAGAAGCGCTGCAAGTATCTAACCGGTATGCGCCCGAGCATTTGATGCTACAAGTAGATGATCCAAGAAAATATCTGAATTTAATAAGTAATGCAGGCTCAGTATTCTTAGGCAAGTGGTCACCAGTAACAGCTGGAGACTATGCAAGCGGCACAAATCATGTATTGCCTACTGATGGTTATGCAAAAAAATCAGGCGGCTTATCTGTCAGAGATTTCATGAAGAGTATCTCAATTCAGGAGTTAACAAAGGAAGGCCTAATAGACCTTAACGATACAATAAAAGTCCTGACTGAAATAGAAGGTTTAGACGCTCACATGAATGCTGTGACAATCAGACTTGAGGGGAAGAATAGTGAAAAATAATATAACCGACTTGGCCAGAAAAGAGATTGTCAGCATGAAGGCATATCGCTCTGCCAGAAGCGAAGGATTAAAAGGCAGTGTTTTTTTAGATGCAAATGAAAATGCTTATAGCGATACACGTTATAATCGTTACCCTGAATCTCAGCCTGATAAATTAGCTGACCTACTTACAAATGTATACGGCGTAGACAGACAACAAATTATTGTTACCCGAGGTAGCGATGAAGGCATTGATTTACTAATACGTTTATTTTGTCGAGAAGGGCTAGACAAAATCATGGTATGCCCGCCGACTTACGGAATGTATAAAGTCGCCGCCACTATTCAAGGTGCAGAAATAATTGAAGTTCCTTTAATAAAAGATAGGGAATTCTCGCTTGATGTGGATGCATTATTATGTGCGTGGGAGCCAGCCATTAAAATTATATTTCTTTGTTCACCGAACAATCCAACAGGAAATGTACTATCTAAATCTGACATCTTATCCCTGTGTCAGTCCTTAAGTGATAAGTCGGTTATTGTAGTGGACGAGGCTTATATTGAATTCGCCAATGAAGAAAGCGTAGCTAACTGCATTAATGACTATCCAAATCTTGTGATCCTGCGGACGTTGTCAAAAGCTTACGGTTTAGCTGGCATACGGTGTGGAGTGACTATTGCTAACAGTGAAATTATTAAACTTTTATTAAAGATAATTGCACCTTACCCTATTCCATCGCCAATCTCCGACATTGTCTGTCAGCAGGTAAATTCCAATATAACACAAAATATTATTTCTACGATTCAGAAAGAGAAGGAATTGATGAAAGAATTTCTCACAAAAATTCCCTCAGTCAAGAAAGTTTGGGAAAGCCAAGCTAATTATCTCCTCATTCAAACTGTTGATGCTAATAAGATGATGAATGCCTGCTTAAAATATGGAATTGTTATAAGAAATAGAAGCAGTGATTACGGCTTAAATAATTGTGTACGCATCACTATCGGATCACCTAATGAAAATGCACTATTACGCGAGGCTATAAGCAATGTTAAAAAAAATATTATTTCTGGATAGAGATGGAACGCTCATTGATGAACCGATGGATAAACAGGTTGATTGCATTTCGAAATTACGACTGAAAAATAATGTTATTCCTGCATTACTACTATTGAAGGACGCTGGATATTCATTTGTGTTGGTTACCAACCAAGATGGGCTTGGGACTAAATCATTTGAGAAGAATTTGTTTGAAGCATCGCAAGCCATGATGATTAATATATTTAACTCGCAAGGTATAAGCTTCGATGATATTTGTATTTGCCCTCACACTCAGGACGACGCCTGTGAGTGCCGAAAACCAAGGCTAGGCCTTGTGATGAACTATTTACGAAGTGACAAAATTGATTTTGCACGTTCTTATGTCATTGGAGATAGAGAGACTGATTTGCAGCTAGCCAAAAACATGGGGATTACTGGTATTTTATATAAGATAGAATGTGATTGGTTAGAGATAGCCAGACAGATATTAGATAAACCCAGATTCGCTGAAATTCAACGTAGCACTAAAGAAACAAATGTGTCAGTCGCAGTGAACCTTGATCAATGTAAAAAAATAAATATCGCCACTGGTGTCGGATTCTATGATCACATGCTCGAACAGCTCGCCAAACACGGCGACTTCAATTTAGATATCAATGTGACAGGTGATTTAGATGTTGATGAACATCACACAGTTGAGGACACAGCCCTTGCATTAGGCAGTGCACTTAGAACAGCTTTAGGCGATAAGTTAGGGATCAATCGATATGGTTTCTTGTTACCGATGGATGAGGCCAGTGCAGAGGTGGCTTTGGATTTGAGTGGCAGACCTTACTTTGTCTTTGAAGGCTCGTTTAACAGAGAAAAAGTGGGTGATTTACCCACTGAGCTTGTTTCACATTTTTTTAGATCTCTCTCTGAAAGCCTAGGTGCAGCAATTCACATTAAAGTTAAAGGTGAAAATGCTCATCACATGGTTGAATCTATCTTTAAAAGCTTTGGCCGTGCATTAAAACAAGCAATCTATAAACAAGGCAATGAACTGCCCACGACAAAAGGTGTTCTATGATTACAATTATAGATTACGGCGGCTCTAACCTTGCATCACTCGTCTACAGCTTGAATAGACTGGGTGTATCAGCAAACATCAGCCAAGATGCTAAAGTGATAACAAATTCCAGCCATGTTCTTTTACCGGGCGTTACTTCTGCAAGTACCGCCATGAAAAACTTGGCTAACCTTGGGTTGATTGATGTCATACGCTCTTTGACACAACCGGTGCTAGGAATTTGTCTTGGCATGCAAATATTATTTGATCACTCACAAGAAGGGGATATTACATGCTTGAGTATTATTCCCGGTAAAGTCAAAAAACTAATTCCTTCTGATAATTTAACTGTACCGCATATGGGTTGGAATGCACTTCTTAATGTTTCTGATATAGCAATCATGAAAGGAGTCGCTGAGCAATCTTATGTTTACTACGTCCATAGTTACGCAGCGCCAGTTGGCTCACAGACTACAGCGGTGACAAGTCATAGTTCGGATTTTTCAGCAGCAGTCCAATGTCGAAACTATTTTGGTGCACAGTTTCACCCAGAACGATCAGGCTCTGTAGGATCACTCATTATTAAAAATTTTCTGGAGTTATAAATGATTATTTATCCTGCAATTGATATTCGAAATTCAAAATGTGTACGTTTATATCAAGGTGATTTTAACCGTGAGACTATTTACAGTGTTGATCCTATTTCAACAGCAAAGAAATTCGCTGTCGATGGCGCTGAATGGATACACATTGTTGATTTGAGTGGCGCAGATGATCCTGATAATAATCAACTGTCGTTGATTTCTACCATTATCACAGAGACCAACATTAAAGTTCAAACAGGTGGCGGCATTAGAGATAAAACTCAAGTGGAAGCTTTACTGAAAATTGGCGCTGCTCGTGTCATTGTTGGAAGCATGGCTGTACAGCAACCAAATGAAGTTTCGACTTGGTTAAATGAGTTCGGAGCTGATCGAATTGTGCTAGCGTTAGATGTTATTTTTAATAGTAGTAATCAACCAATGATTACTACTAATGCGTGGAAAGATATCAGCGTACAATCGTTGTTTGACATGATTCGTTTCTATGAACGATTTGGCTTAAAACATGTGTTATGCACGAATATTTCATTAGATGGCACATTGAGTGGCCCAGATTGTAATTTATATAAGCAGTTGTTGGATAAATTTCCTTTTCTCTGTTTACAGGCATCGGGTGGAATACGCTCGCTTGATGACATCAAATCACTTAAAAATCAGGGATTGAGCGGTGCAATTGTAGGGCGGGCACTTTACGAAAATAAACTTGAATTACCCGAGGTATTAGCATGTTAACAAAACGAATTATTCCCTGCCTTGATGTTAAGGATAGCGTGGTAGTAAAAGGAGTTCAATTCAAGAGTCATCAAGTGATGGGCAGCATACTTGAGTATGCTAAATATTACCGTGATGCAGGCGCGGATGAGCTGGTATTTTATGATATTACTGCCAGCAGTGACGGACGATTAGTAGATAAAAACTGGATATCTGACATTGCTCGTCTATTAGATATTCCATTTTGTGTAGCAGGCGGCATTCGTTCAATAGCCGACGCCAGACTGATTTTAAATTCAGGGGCAGACAAGATATCTATTAATTCCCCAGCACTTGAAAATCCTAAATTAATTTCAATGTTGGCTGAAGAGTTCGGCAGTCAATGCGTAGTTGTTGGCATTGATAGCCATCAAATAAATGGAGATTACTATGTCTATCAATATACAGGCGATGAAACGAAAATTCGTGCCGCTGATAGAAAAACAATGGAATGGGCTATTGAAGCGGAGAACTTGGGTGCGGGTGAAATTGTTTTAAATTGCATGAACCAAGATGGTGTCAAAAATGGTTATGACATTAGACAACTTTCTCAACTTCGAAGCCTAATAAATGTACCTATTATAGCTTCTGGTGGTGCGGGTCAATACGAACATTTTAACGAAGTGTTTGATGAAGCGAAGGTTGATGGCGCATTAGCTGCCAGTGTTTTTCATACCAAGCATATTTTAATCCCAGATTTAAAAGAATATTTGCGTTTAAAAAATATAAAGGTCAGATTATGAATACTCAAATATCAGAATTAACGAATTTAAATTGGGATAAGAGCAACGGATTAATTCCCGCTGTAATACAAGACAGCGTAACCTTACAAGTTTTAATGCTGGGATACATGACCCAAGAAGCGCTTGCGCTTACATGCTCAAGCGGTAAGGTGACTTTCTTTAGTCGAACGAAGAATAGGCTTTGGGTAAAAGGAGAAACATCGGGCAATTACCTGACTGTTGTTAGCATATCACCTGATTGCGATAGAGACACTTTGTTAATCTTAGCAATCCCCATTGGCAATACTTGCCACCTTGATGGCAAAAGCTGTTTTGGCGACTGCTCAACAACTTCGTTGAATATTTTAACTAAACTTGAAAACACCATAGAGCAACGATATATAGAAAAAACTGAAAACAGCTATGTGTCTCAGTTATTTAATTCTGGAACGCAAAGAATCGCGCAAAAAGTAGGTGAAGAAGGTGTTGAGACTGCATTAGCTGGTGTTGCAGGTGATAACTATGCACTCATTAGTGAATCTGCTGACTTATTATTTCATTTATTAATATTACTAACAAAAAGGCGGATTATATTTTTAGATGTACTGAATGAACTAAAAAGAAGAATGGATCAGTAAAACTGAGTGGCACTCAGGCTGTGAGCGCTCTTTGCGCGCAGTCTCGTGAGTGGTCAGTCCCGGCTAACTGCAATTTGGATATCAATAATAGGTTTTGCAGACATTTTTTGAATAGCGGTACTTCCGACGTGTTGAATATCGACTATTTTATTAGTAGGAACAATTCTCTTATTTTTTTGATTTCCTGACTAGCCATAGTTGGTCATTCTGGATTGTAAGAAGCAATATCAACATGATCTTTCTTTAGAATATCTGCGTCATTTCTTATATAATCTTCAATCGTAATTGCCCAATGTTCATGGCCTCGCCACTCACCATCAATCTTAAGATATCACGGAGAATACCCCTCATAACGAAATCATTTCTTTTTAATTCTACCGAATGAGTATTTTCTGGTTGAATGTTTGCCTCCAAACGATGCAATGTAAACTCTTTAAAAACTCTTTCCAAAACCAATTTTAACCCAGCACTCATGTAACCTTTCTCAGCGAAATCAGCAACCACATATAATCCTAAATAAGCATTTTGAAACAATCCACGAACAATTTCACTAATATTAAACCCTCCTGCAATATCACTAGATTGATCACATACTAAAAAACTTTTTTAATTTGGCTGTTGAAATCGCTGATAATAATCACTAAACTCCTGCGGAGTTTCTGGACGATTTGACCCACGGATAATGCAATGAACGACTGCGTTGCATAGCTGAAAGAAATATCTTTTCATCTTCAAGCGTAGGTTCTCGTATAAATAATTTCTGCTTTTGAGACATACTTATTGTGTACATACCTTATTCATAAATACCTAATTCAATTGCAATCTCATTAAGCACATTTTTATCTATTTTTTCTCTTTCTTTATCAACAATTGCTTTAGTATTTTGATTAAATTGAATGCCATTTTCACAAGTCCAAGAAATTTTATTAAGTAACGCATATACCAAAACTAATTTTCTTTCGTTTTCAATAAGCTCCAACCCATCCATAACGGCATTTGTATAAACCTCACCATGATGAGTGCCATACCAGCTCAATTTTATTCTGCCAACTGCCTCTAATGGATCGCCTTGCGTGAGGCCATCTAAATCTACTAAGCCATTAAACTTGCCGTTATCTATCATTACATTTTTGGAACATATATCCCTGTAATAAGTGACGGGTTTAACTGAATCAAAATAAGATTTATATTCGGTATATAATTTTTCTGCCAACGATAGCATTTTATCATCCATCACCCCTGTTTTTTTACCACGTTCAATTGATTCCTCTATCCATATCTTCATTCTCTCAGTCCAAGTGCCGCTAGTCTCGTTATCACCACCGCCCCAAATAACGCCATATTCTTTACTGGAAGGGAGAGTTTTCACTTTATGAAATATGGAGGCAATTTCTTTGGCAAGAGCTTTTAATTGTTCATCCGTGAGAGTTTCTATAACATTCCCTAAATCCATCCCTTCAATTTTGTTTTGTATTTGATAAGAAAAAGGGATTAGGGTTTTACTATAATTTTCAAACAAAATATCCGGTACTTGAATGCCTAATTTTTTAAATCGTGGAATATGATCATGCGATCCCATTAAATACTTATCATAAGGACTTAGGCGTATAATTACTTCTCGATTATTCAAACCAACATCATATACTTCATTGCAAATACCAATAGTCATACGCCGAATTAACACTGGAGATTGATTAAAATGAAACATAATTACTTTATTTATCATTTCTTCATGTAACAAATGAGCATTCCTTTATTTAAAAACGGGAAAAAATTCAATTTCATTAGTTTCTGGCCAAATTTTCCTTAAGTAAGAATGCAGATGTATTGCTGCTTCGCATAACTTAGGAAGTTGCCCTGTTGTTTTCGAGCAAGAAATAAAAGCTTCTAGTCTTGATAAAATTCTGGGGCGAAATGCATTTTTTTCAGGCTCCCATTTAGAATCAGAATCTACAGGACCACTTGGGCAAATCCATTCATGATCTATTAAGTCCATATCATTAAGTTGTTTTATAGTTCTCACCAACCAATACGCACACGCATAAGCTAATTGTTTATTATAAACGGCGTCATCAGCCGCTGATAAAATACCCGCTTTTAATTCCTCTCGATAGATCGATTCCATTTGATAAACAATTGACTGTGGAACAGCCTTAGAACACCAGCAGCTTGGCATATGCATGCGCAAGTAAACACCGTCAACTAATGCATTTCCAAAATCACCAAACTCAAAATCAATGAAACGCATTTCATTATCTTGGTAATAAACATTATCAGGGCAAATATCCCCATGTAAAAATACATTAAATTCGTTTACCGACTGAGAGAACTCTAAAACAGCGTGAATTTCTGCTGCTAATTCTTTAGTTTCTTGTCCTATTAATTTTTTAAACTGAAAAATAATAGTTTTGGCATCTGATTCAAGAATATAATTAAAGCAGAGAGCTTGAGGGTAGACTCGTTTTAAAATTGAAAGAAATTGATCTCCCTTTCCCGCTGTATCTGCATGCATCTTGCCTAATCTACGCACATAAGCAGTTAAAGCAGATGTTGCCTCTTGCAGATTTGCGGGAGAAGATGCTCTTGTTAATGGTCCTACGAGACTTGGGTGTGCGAGACCTAAATCTTCAAGATTGCGCGCTTCCTTTAGTTACAATTGAAGGCAGTATTCCTATAAAGCCAAATTTGGGAATGATAAAAGTTTCTGGGTTAAGAGTTTGATGCCAGTCAGTCACAATACATAAATTGGGATGATAATCTTTGATCATTTCATGAGTAGCAGCGCTAGAGTTAGAAAACAACAAATCGAGATCATATTGTCGCGAGAGTCTCACAAAATCATCTTTCCGTGATCCTTCAACAGCGCTATCATCACATGTGATGACTCTTTTAAGAGTGCCAGGGGCAACTTCTTGCATCACTCGGAGAGTTTCAAGACCAAAGCTTTTGCTGCCAACAAATAAAATCCTATCTATCAAATAAACACTCCGTAAATAAAAAATACCCTTTTATATGGTAGCACCGCGGTAGCACTGACTAATTTTCTAAAATTTAAATATCTCGCAACCTACTGTTTCTACTGATGCCGACGCGCAGAGTCGAACTGCGGACCTACTGATTACGAATCAGTTGCTCTACCAACTGAGCTACGTCGGCTGAAGGGGGATGCAACGTGTGGCAGTATAGATAAAAAGTAAATTGAGTGCTAGTAAAAGTGGCTAAATGATTGGTCAATTTAAGCTTAATTTTCGAAAGGTTTGGGTGACGAATTTTGCTTTACGTGTCAAACAGGGGTTACCGAGAGATTAAATTATGCACACATCTACTTTTGTGCACGCAAGGATAGAATTTTAGCAGCAACGCTTTTACAGATAGAGCATCCGTCGTGGGCGGTCACCCAAGCTAGCTTGCAAACTTCCTCCATCATCTTTTTTAAAAACTATTGCAACTTTTTTTTAAAAAAAGTATAAATGCTTTTCTTGTTTCAATCCCCTGCACTATTTCTTTTATCCAAATTCTTTTAAACAATATCCTCTTCTCGGAGATTCTATGCTGTCTGTCAGAAAACAGATTGGCTTTTCGTTAATTGAATTAATGATTGTCGTTTCAATTATTGGCATTTTAACGATGATTGCGCTGCCAACTTATCATCATTATTTAAAACGCGCGCGTTTCGCAGAAGTTATTGCATTTGTTGGAGTTTATAAAACTGCGGTTGCTCTAGCTTTGCAACAAGGCATCATGCCGACTGACATTGCCAATGAGCATTATGGCATTCCACCCGCACCGCACCCTACTGCTAATTTAGCCAGTCTCATTGTAAAAAATGGTGTTATTACAGCAACTGCTACCCAACTTCTATTTTCAGCGACACTTATTCTAAAACCTAATATTGAGGGTACGCATTTCACCTTATCGGGAACCTGCTTACGCTTGGGATTATGTCATGAATAATGTAATGCATCACCATACCGATGAACCGGTAAGTCATTTTATTGAAACCATGTTAAATGAGGCAAATGCTAAGTTGGCATCTGACATTCATATTGAATATATGGAACAAGCTTATCGCGTACGCGCGCGAATTGATGGGGAATTATACGAATTCACCACTATACCTTTTCAATTTGCTCAACGTGTTATCACTCGCCTTAAAATTCTCGCGGGATTAAATATAGCAGAAAAACGACTTCCCCAAGATGGACGGATTACTACTGGGGCTGAAAATCATCCTGAAATTCGCATTAGTACTTGCCCGACATTTCACGGAGAAAAGATAGTTATGCGGTTGCAGCACCCATTTAACACGAATGTCAAACTCCACGAACTTGGATTAAATGAAAATCAAAATAACCTTTTACAAACTAAATTAAGACAACCGCAGGGTTTGATTCTTACCACGGGTCCGACTGGATCAGGGAAAACTTTAACCCTTTATTCAGCTTTAAAATTTATTAACAATTCAAAAAAAAATATTTTAACTGTTGAAGATCCCATTGAAATTGAACTCGCAGGAATTAATCAAGTGATGGTTCATCCGAAAATTGGTCTCGACTTTGCAACCATCTTACGCGCTTTTTTACGGCAAGATCCCGATATCATTATGATTGGTGAAATACGTGATTTTGAAACGGCAAAAATTGCCTTACAAGCTGCCCAAACAGGACATTTGGTCTTATCTACCTTGCATGCTAACCATGCGAGCGAAGTAATCGATCGGTTTAAAATATTAGGCATTGATTTACTGGATAGTCTCACCTCTCTATCTTTGATTATGGCGCAACGCTTGATTAAAAAACTTTGCAATCATTGCAAAGTTTTAATACCTGAGACCAAAGAATATAGAGCGAAAGGCTGTGCTCATTGCCGGGGAGGCTATATAAATCGAACGGGGATTTTTGAATTAATGGATGTGTCAAAGCATGTTAATGCTTCATCATCCCTTCAAAATCCTTCTTTGCTATTACACAAAATAAAAACAGAGACGCTTTCGTTATGGCAATCAGGATGCGAAAAAATAAAAAGTGGCGAGACGACTTATCAAGAATTGCAACGCGTTTTAGGAACTTCTTACAATTAAAATTAACTTTTGCGCACCCCAAAAAAATATCTGAGACCGAACAATTTATTTTTTTACAACAATTTTCAACGTTAATTGATGCTGGGTTACCTATTATCGATTGCTGCAATATTGTTATTGCAACTCAAAAAAATACCCCTTTATCTCAAGTGTTAGTCACTATTAAAAATAATATTTTAGCGGGTAAAAGTTTATATCAAAGTTTTAAAATGCATTTTCACTTTAATGCTATTACTTGTGAACTGATTAAAATTGGCGAACAAACAGGAACGCTTGAAATCACCCTACATCGTTTACTATTCCATCTAGATAAGACGATTAAAATTCGTAAACGATTAAAACAAGCTTTATTTTATCCGTGCATTGTTTTGAGTATTGCAACTGCGGTGACAGGCATCATGTTCTTTGTGGTCATTCCACACTTTCAAACCATTGTTACTGATATGACTACGGATTTACCTCTCCTTACCCGTGTCATTTTTTTTATCGCGACCCTGTTTCGCCAATACGGTCACTATTTTATTTTTTTTATAATTATTTCTAGCTTTTATCAATATTATGGAAATAATCACATTAATATTTTAAATAAAATATTAAATCGACTGCCTTTTTACCGTTATTTTATACGTAAAATTATTTTAGCGCGTTTCACAAGAACTATGGCTTTATGTCTCGATGCTGGGCTGCCTATCCTTGAAACTTTAAGGTTGCTTCGAAAGTTAGATCAGCGTCAATGGTATCAAGCCATGCTTCACCAAATCCAAACTGGCATGAGTACTGGCATGCCACTAAGTTATGTCTTGCAAAACCAAGCCTTATTCTCTGTCATGCTCATTCATTTAATAAAAACTGGGGAAGAAACTGGCCGTTTAGACGCAATGCTTAACAACGTTGCGGACAATCTTGAAGAAGAAATTGAAACCTTACTATTCTATCTTAACCAATTGTTAGATCCCTTGATTATGGTAGGGGTTGGTGTTTTAATCGGTGGATTAGTTATTGGAATATATTTGCCCATTTTTAAATTAGGAAGTCTTCTTTAACCATGGAAACAATGGATTTTTTTCGCACAAACCCTCAGGCTTTCATCATTGTTGTGGGTATTTTATCTTTATTTATTGGCAGTTTTCTCAATGTCGTTATTTATAGACTTCCCCGTATGATGGAACGCTCTTGGAGTGAAGAATGCCGCATTTATTTGGGCTTAAAACCAAATCCCAGTGAAGAAGAAAAAATTAATCTCTATCTTCCTTTTTCTCATTGCCCACAATGTAAAAAGGTGATTCGTCCTTGGCACAATATACCGCTGTTAAGTTTTGCATGGTTGCGAGGTCATTGCGCAAATTGTCGCGCGCGCATTTCCGCACGCTATCCGTTGGTTGAAGGACTAACTTGTATCGCCTCAATGTACGTTGTCTGGCGATTTGGATTTTCTTGGGAAACACTTGCTGCTTTGATTTTTACTTGGTTTTGTATTTGCTTAACTTTCATCGATCTTGATTTTCACTTGCTACCTGACTCACTTACTCTCGCTTTATTATGGATTGGGCTACTTTGCAGCATTGTACCTTTATTTGCCAACAGTACAGATGCTATTATTGGGGCCATCGTCGGTTATGCTATTTTTGCATTAACGCAATTAATATTCTCTTTCGTTACTGGCAAGACGGGCATGGGGCAAGGAGATTTTAAATTTTTAGCAGCGATCGGGGCATTCACAGGCTGGCAAATGCTGCCTTTAATCATTTTGCTTGCCTCAGTTTCTGGCATTATCTTCAGTGTGACGGGCATGCTTATCAAGCGCCAGATCAAAAGTGTCCCCCTTCCTTTTGGTCCCTATCTTGCTCTTGCAGGCTGGGTTGCCTTATTATGGGGCGGTCCTATCATGCAATATTATTTTGAAATCATTTAACCACAATTTTTTAGGTTGATATGCTAGTCATAGGTTTAACAGGCGGAATTGGCGTTGGTAAAACCACCGTTGCCAATTTGTTTGCTAAACACGGTGTCCCGATTATCGACGCAGATGAAATTGCTAAAAATTTAACTCAACCAGGAACGCAGGTTTTTGCTGCTATTCAAGATCATTTTCAAAAAGAAAATATCATTCAGGCAGGTCAATTAAATCGATCCCAACTACGTCAACTCATTTTTGCTGATGCCAAGGAACGGCTTTGGCTTGAAAACTTACTTCATCCCTTAATTCTTGCTGAAATTTTAGCGCAAATTAAACAACTTAAAACGCCCTACTGTATAGCAGTCATTCCACTTCTCATCGAAGTCAATTCCTATCCATTTATTAATCGAATTCTAGTGGTTGATGCACCGCTTGCGTTACAGAAAACCCGCGTTCAATTGCGAGATCATCACCATTCAGCGGCTGTGGAAGCTATTTTAAATGCACAGTTATCTCAATCAAAACGCTTAGAAAAAGCAGACGATGTCATTTACAATCGCGGAGAGTTAACTGAACTTATTCCACAAGTTGAAAAGCTTGATCATTTTTACCGCGAGCTTTGCAAACTTGGTTGATCTTAAATTTTCCTTTATACGTGTGGGTAAAGCAGTTATTATACTGTCTAATAACCCTGCAACTCATGTTATGATTATGGATCAATACCGGCATAGTCAATGACCATGAAAGATACCATCATATATGAACATCCTTTAAACGAAGTGATTCGCGTTTGTTTACGTTTAGAGCAATTGTTCGACCAAATTGATCATCAATTAAATGATGTCTCTTTGCTTGGCACGCGCAATATCATTAATAATATCATTCAAATTTTACAAGTTTTGGACCGGCCCGATTTGAAAGCCAAATTAGCAAAAGAATTGAGCCATCTCTTGGCTAATCTAATGCGCTATGGTGGGCAACCCGATATTGATGCTGTAAAACTTCAATCGTTGACGCAACAATTGAATGATTTATCGCGTACTTTTATTGAAACCAGTGGCAAAATTGGCAATCGGCTACGCGATGTTGAATTACTGAATACTCTCCGCTCTCATCTGGCAAGTCCTGGTGGCGGCTGTAGTTTCGATACCCCTGTTTATCACTATTGGTTACAACAACCTGTCGAAACTAGACAGCAA
Organism: Gammaproteobacteria bacterium; assembly: GCA_013816845.1. Classification (NCBI taxonomy): domain Bacteria; kingdom Pseudomonadati; phylum Pseudomonadota; class Gammaproteobacteria; species Gammaproteobacteria bacterium. Next base: position 133,364 of record JACDDU010000002.1, on the reverse strand, counting down.
GTCATTAACGATTGGTTAAAAGACTTTGCTCAAATCAAAAAAGCATTTGCTTTGGTACTTGACCTGGTGCGTAAACATTCTAAGACTGAACAAAAAACGGCTGTACATGGCTTTCATCAAGAGTTGCTAGATCCGAACGCCAACCTGCGAATGATTCGAATTTGCATCCCTCGTGAAGTTGCAGCTTACCCTGAACCAAGCATTGGGCGACATTTTTTAAGTGTTCGTTTTTATTCTCACGAAATTGAAAATCGACCTGTACAATACGCAAGCAACCTTCCATTTTGGGTCTCTTACTGCAACCTATGAATCAGAAAACTATTATCACTTGTCCAACTTGTAAAAAAACAAGCGTCTGGGACACCCAAAACGCTTTCCGGCCTTTTTGCAGTGAACGTTGTAAGCTTATCGATTTAGGCGATTGGGCGAGTGAAAAGCACCGCGTAGCAGGCGACCCTGTCTCAAACCAGGATGAAGATGATACGAATCAGGATTAACAAGTTATTAGTCGTCAAAACTTAATTGAACATATTTTAACGTCTTCGCTTCACACGCGGTAGAATAAAATGATCATCTACAGTTGGGACATGCACAGCCAAAAGACCTTGAGTCCTTAAAGTAGCCGCCATAGTCGCTTGTTGCACTTCTTTATCTTTTGAAGCACTGGGCTTCCTCGAAGTCGAAGGAACTTTAAATTCAGCGGATGATGAATCTTGATTATTACTACCCACCAGGAAATGTGATCTCATGCGATTAATCTCTTTTTACTAATTTTGTTATAATAAATAATCTACCTTAATGAAATCTTAATCGATCAAATTTTTTTATTTAAACTTTAAATTCCTTCATCCTAGTTAAGGTCATTTTAAGAAAATTTCCTCAGTCACAAAGTTAAAGAGCATGACATCTTCTCACTACCAAAGGATGGGTTATGAAGAAAAAAAATTTAAAGCAAGGCGATGTGCAAACATGGATTATTAAACGTTTACAAAAAGCACTCCCCCAAGAAAAAAATGTTATTAATGTGGAGCGCTCATTTGCTGAATATGGATTGGGTTCTCTGCAAGCGGTCAGCTTAGCAGGCGATTTAGAAAAATGGTTAAAAAAACCTGTTTCACCGACGCTTTTTTTAGAACATGAAAATATCAGTGCGTTATCAGCATTTCTATGCCAAGAAGACTTACCAACATCAACGCCTACTACGCCGCCTCCTGAACTTAAAACCAATCGCACTCAATATAAAAAAATCTTGACTGAGTTTAAACATTTCCCTGAAATTGTTGATTTAGAAAATTTTAAAAAGTACGTTCGTAAAAAAGCTGGTATGGATCTTTTTTTTCAAGTCACGGAAGGGATGCCGGTGAGTGATATACGTATTGATGGGAAAAAATTTATTAATTTTTCTTCCTATAATTATCTTGATATGGCCAGTCATGCAAATAATATTAAACAACTTATTACTAGTGTTAAACGATTTGGAACCTCCGCCTCTGCAAGTCGATTAGTCGGTGGTGAAAAACCAGTTCATGTTGCGTTAGAAAAAGAGTTGAGCCGTTTCATCAACACGGAAGCTTGTGTCGTTTTTAATTCTGGACATGCTACTAATGTGTCAACCATCGGGCATATGATGAAAAAAAATGATTTAATTCTTTTAGATAAACTTTCTCACAACAGCATCGTTCAAGGTGCACTCTTATCAGGCGCAACACTGCGTTATTTTGAGCATAATGATCCACAATCTTTATCCGCATTATTAACTTCATTACGTGATCAATATGATCGTGTTCTGATTGTAACTGAGGGTGTATTTAGCATGGATGGTGATATTGCGCCGATCCCCGCATACATTGCCTTAAAAAAGAAACATCATGCCCTACTCTACGTTGATGAAGCCCACTCAATTGGTGTCCTTGGTAAAAAAGGCCAAGGTATTCGTGAATATTTTAATCTTAAAGGAACCGAAGTTGATTTTTGGATGGGAACATTGAGCAAGGCTTTAGGATCATGTGGCGGTTACATTGCTGGTCAAAAGACCTTAATTGAATATTTAAAATTTAGTGCACCGAGTTTTGTTTATAGTTGTGGTTTATCACCCGCCGATACCGCAGCTGCCCTTGCTTCGCTTATTCATTTAAGGAAAAATCCAACCTTACCGGCAGTATTACAAGCACGCTCCGCATATTTTTTAGACGCGCTGCAACGAGCTAATATTAATACGGGGCTTTCCTCCTGCACGCCCGTGATTCCAATTATGATTGGTCATTCAGACAAAGCCATTCAATTGTGCGCAGCACTACGACGCAAAGGACTTTTTTTACAAGCTCTTTTCTATCCGGCTGTTGAACCCAATGCCTCACGTTTACGCGCTTTTATTAATTGCTCTCATACAGAAGCCCAGCTCCGCAAGGCAGCAAAATTAATTGCGAGTGAAATGCATGATTTAGGGTTGTTGTAAACGATAGTTGAACAGCGGCAAAGCCTAGTATTTTGCTTAATATCATCTAAGCTTAATTTATCAATCATAATAAATTAAGATGAACATGGTCGCAAAAAATCGGCTTTTAGATGAGAATCAAGCACCTAGTGATATAGAAATTTTAACGAATCCAATGACTATCTTGGATAAGTTAACTATCCGAGCAGGTCAAAACCCTGAATTCCATGCGTATACTTTTCTGAAAGATGAAGCAGAGTATGCAAGCCATTTAACTTGGCAATCTTTACAACATCGCGCCAAGGCCATTGCTGCCGTTTTACAGCAACAACATGCTAAAAACAAAGCAGTCTTATTATTATTTGAACCCGGCACTGATTATATATGTGCCTTTTTTGCTTGTCTTTATGCGGGAGCGATAGCGGTACCTGCTTATCCACCTCTATCAGGGGAGATGGCAAGCCAATTACTTCATATTATGGAAAATGCCAAAGTTTCAATAACCCTTACTAATACAAAAATTTCAGGGCGCTTACGTACATTTAAACGTATAGCCCCTTTTATCAAGTTAGTGAAAAATTTTTTACCTGCCAAATTTTCTCATCATGGCGTTTTAGATTCGACCGTAACATCGCTATATCATTCTAAACTAATCGAAGTTGATTCTATTTCTGAGAAATTATATAAAGAATTTAAGTCCTTCTCGATTCATTTAGATGATATAGCCTATTTACAATATACCTCGGGGTCTACAAGCCAACCGAAAGGTGTCATCATTACGCATCGTAATTTGATGGCGAATTTGAAACATTCCGAAAGTGCCTTCGAAGCAACACCTCGAGATATCCTTGTAAACTGGTTACCGCCTTATCATGATATGGGTTTAATCTCTTCTATATTACTACCTGTGTATTCAGGTTTTAAAACTTTTCACATGTCCCCTTTTGATTTTTTAAAAAATCCATTCCAATGGTTACAAACATTAAGTAAATATAAAGCGACTGTCACGGGCGGCCCTGATTTTGCTTATCGTCTATGCAACCATAAAATTACGCCTGCGCAAAAAAAACAACTTAACTTACATCATTTACGGACAATATTTTGTGGGGCAGAAAAAATTCATGCCGAAACATTCGTCGAATTTTATGATAAATTTAAAAGCCAAGGATTAAAATCCCATACACTTTTTCCCTGTTATGGTTTAGCTGAAGCAATTGTTTTTGTTTCTGGTGTTAAAAAATCTCTACTCAACTTTTATAAAACATTTGATCGCCATGCTTTAAGTCAAGGCCGGGCAGTTTTGGTTGACCCTAAACATTCCCATGCCAAAAAAATGGTGAGTGTAGGGCATTTCCAGGATGATTGCCTCGTAGAAATTGTTGATCCCGAAACCGGTTTAATTCAGGAGCCAAACTGCATTGGTGAAATTTGGGTTAGTGGCCCCCATGTTGTAGAAGGATACTGGCAAAATAAAGAGGCAACTAAAGCTGCCATGAAAGCAAAGTTAAAACAACACCCCAAACTTGATTTTTTACGTACTGGCGATTTAGGATTTATTTTTGAAGGGGAACTTTTTATTTCTGGACGCATTAAAGACATGATTATTATTTCAGGCGTTAATCATTACCCGCATGATATTGAAATTGATATTGAAAATCATACACCTCATCTTCGTCCTGGTTGTATTGCTGCATTTGCAATTGAAAAAGAATCAAGTGAAGGCTTAATAATTCTAGCCGAAGTAAAACCTGGACCCACTAAGAAAATGACCAAAAAAGATTATGAACAAATAGTTCAACAAATTAAAATTTCTCTTTCCAAACACCACCATCTCGTTGCAGATGAAATTATACTTTTACCACCACGCACTTTAAGCAAAACCACCAGTGGTAAACTGCGCCGCAATCAATGCAAACTGCTTTACGAAGAAGACAAGCTATCTACGCTTTACAAAATGAACGGAACACACTCAGTCGTTTCTCCATAGTTTTAGTTTCATCCAAACATCCCTCTGCTCGCCTACATTCTGTACGCCTCAGTCGCTTTGCCATGCTTACTTCTTAATTTAACGTTAACAATGAGAGCTGCTACTTTATGAGTGCGAATTTATTTATAAGGAGAACTTACTGAAATATTACGTGCGCCGCTTTTAATTGTGCGGAAAATGTATTGAAATAGGAAAAATCACATCACCTTAAAGATGGCTTCAGCAAGATGCTGGTCATCGATGCCCCGGAGCTGCTGATGAAGGGTAGTGAATTTTTTCTTAATATCATCGACCAATTGAGGTTTAGCAAAATAATTTAGTACGTATTCAGCAATTTTTTCAGGAGTTAGGGCTTCTTGGATAAGTTCTGGAACAATCTTTTTCTTAGCTAACAAATTTGGCAAGCCCACATACGATAACTTTACCAACCGTTTAGCTAACCAAAAAACTGCGGGCGACATTCTATAACCAATAACCATGGGTTTTTTAAATAACATGGTTTCAAGCGTTGCCGTCCCTGATGTCACTACGACGACATCAGCTGCAGCCATCACTGCATGAGCACGTTGTAAAAAGGATTTAATTTTAATATGCGGCGCATATTGCCGTGCAAGCTCAGCAAATTCGGCTTCTCGTTTTGTATTAATTGCTGAAGTAAGAAATACCACATTAGGAATTTTTTTCTGAATAAGCATCGCTGCTTCTAAAAAAGGTTGCGCCATATATTTAATTTCTTGAGCCCGACTTCCCGGCAAAAGGGCAACATAAATTTTACTTGCTGAGAGATTTAAAGCTGATTGGGCAAGTGAAACATTTGTTGTGACACTGATCTGATCGGCCATCGGATGTCCTACGGCTAGGACTGGTACATTATGAGTTTTATAAAATTCAGTTTCGAAGGGGAAGAGTGTCAGCATTAAATCAACAGCTTTTTTAATTTTACGAATACGATATTTACGCCATGCCCATACGCTGGGACTCACATAATGGATGACTTTGATTCCAGCTCGACGTAACTTAACTTCAAGGCTCAAGTTAAAATCCGGTGCGTCAACGCCAATAAAAAGATCCGGGGGATCTTGAATAAAGTGTTGGTAAAGTTGGCGATGGATTTTAATAAGTTGAGGTAAACGAAAAAGCGGTTCAATCAAGCCCATCACGGATAATGTTTCAATATCAAATAAGCTTTGGCAACCCGCGGCTATCATTTTCGGGCCACCGATACCTTCGATAACGATATTGGAATGGTATGCACGAAGCGTTTGAATGAGTCTCGCTCCTAACAAATCACCTGATGCTTCTCCTGCAACAATACCGATCCGAAATGGTTTATTCACCTGACGATGCCTGCTGTGGAAGCCGAGATGAATTGCGCTAATTGTTTAATTTCAGCACCTTCCATATCTTGTAATGCTTCAAGGGCTTGAGAAACGGTGAGTCCATTGCGGTAAACAATTTTGTATGCACGCCGTAACATTTTAATTACTTCGGCATCAAAACCTCGTCTTACTAAACCGACTGTATTCAATCCAAACGGTTTTGCGTAATAACCCGAAACTTTTACAAAAGGAGGTACATCTTTTATAACCACTGAATTTGTGGTAATAAAGCTATGCGTACCAACTCGGCAAAATTGATATACACCCGAGAAACCGCTCAAAATCGCATAATCATCCACCGTCACATGACCTGCTAATGAGGCATTATTCGCAAAAACCGTATGATTGCCAATATGACAATCATGCGCAATGTGCACATAAGCCATAAACAAATTTTCATTACCAATTTTGGTTAACGCTTGATCTTGCGCAGTGCCACGATTAATCGTACAAAATTCGCGAAAAACATTCCCCGAACCAATTTCTAAAAAAGTTTTTTCACCACTAAATTTTAAATCTTGTGGTACTTCGCCGATTGAGGAAAATTGGAAAATTTTATTATTAGGGCCAATACGCGTGGGGCCTTTAATGACAACATGGGGGCCCACCCAAGTGCCCTCGCCGATTTCAACATCTTCACCGATGACACTATAAGGTCCGATTGTCACATTTTTAGCGATGAGGGCTGAGGCATCAATAACCGCAGTATTGTGAATAAATGTACTAATTTCAGTATGGAGACTTCTCATTCCATTAGACTCCTATTTAGTAACTTTTCCGTGCACTAATTAATTCTGCGCTACAGGCTAATTCATCCCCAACAAAAGCAGCACTTTCTAGTTTCCAAATATCACGTTTGGACCGCAATACTTTTACCTCTAATCGAAGTTGATCACCAGGCTCAACAATGCGGCGAAAGCGTGCATTATCAATACCTGCAAAATAATAAAGGGCATCTTTAGGAGATGAATTTGTAGATTTATAGGCTAAAACACCGCCCGCTTGCGCTAACGATTCTAGAATCAAAACGCCTGGCATGACCGGCCGTTCGGGAAAATGTCCCATAAAATACGCTTCATTGACGGTCACATTTTTTATAGCGACGATGGACTTGCCGATATCAATTTCTAGAACACGATCTATTAACAAAAAGGGATACCGATGGGGCAATAACTTTAAAATTTCATGAATATCCATTAGCAGAGTTCCAACTTAATGATCATCTTTAAGAGTATCTTCTAGCTTTTTAACGCGTTCATATAAATTTTCTAAACGATGGAACCTAGCATTATTTTTACGAAACTCGAGATTAGGAACCATACCTACAACACCTGAAGAATAAATGCCTGGTTCTATGATCGATTTTGTAACTGAACTCATGCCCGTTATCATTACCTTATCACAAATCGTAATATGACCAGCAAAGCAGGTTGCTCCTCCAATCATACAGTGTTTACCAATTGTGACGGTGCCAGCAACGGCAACGCAACCTGCCATTACGGTATGGGCACCGATCTGGACGTTATGTCCAATCTGAATTAAATTATCAAGCTTAACGCCATTTTCAATAATTGTATTTTCTAAAGCGCCGCGATCAATAGTAGTATTGGCACCGATGTCTACATCATCGCCAATCAGCACTGTACCCAATTGCGGGACTTTATGCCACTTACCCTCGGCTTGTGCAATGCCAAATCCTATACTGCCAATGACAACGCCACTAGCAATCGTATTACGTTGTCCTATCTTTACAGCTGAATAAATAGAAACGTTTGAAGCAATGACGGTATCATCACCAATTTCAGCAAACTCTTCTATCGTCGTATTGGGACCGATTACAACACGAGCGCCAATTTTTACACCTTGACCAATAAAACAATGTGCTGAAATAGCTGCGCTTGAGTCTATCGTTGCACTTTCATCAATGACGGCAGACGAATGAATGCCGGGCTGAATAACTTTATTTTTTTGAAAAAAAGCTGCAACTTTAGCATAAGCAAAATAAGGGTTTGCACTAATAACAGCATGAACGGGACACTCTTTAGCGTCTTTTGCCGTTAAAATGACTGCTGAAGCTTGGGTGGTAGCAAGATACTTACGGTAAGCTACATTATTAAGAAAAGTGAGTTCGCCAGCACCTGCCTGCTGAATCGGTGCTATACCTTTTATCAAACAGTGAGGGTCGCCTTTCACTTCGACATCGAGATCGACGAGAAGTTCACTTAATTTAAAATTTTTTGGTGTAGTCATGAGAAATCGAGAGAAATACTTTTGCATGGTGATGTCGAATGACCATCACCATGCGTAGAAGTAATGCAGCAACTAGCCTTTTGCATTAAATTGGCTAGAAACATCTTTGGTAATATCATTGCCATCTGGTGCAAAAATAACTGCTTGTGAATCTAGCACTAAAGCATAATTTTGATTTTTGGCGATCCCAGAAACAATGCCATTTAAATCATTAAGAATGCTTTGCATAATTCTATTTTGTTCTTTTTGCAAATCTTGCTGATAAGCCACAACTTGTTTAACTAAGTCAGCACGTTCTGCAGCCACTTTCTTTTGCATTGCATCACGATCTTTTTGACTCATGGTAGGAGATTCTTTTTTCATCTTATCCAATTCATCTTGCAATGCTTTTTGTTCATCGTTAATTTTGGTTTGACGTGTTTTAAACTGTGCTTCTAACTTTTTGCTTAATTCTGAAACTCGGGGGGATTGTTGTAAAACTTGCTGTACATTCACAACAGCCACTTTTAATTGAGCAGTAGTAGGTGTTGCTACGACATCGGTGGCTTGCGCGAAAGAAGGGCTGAGTCCAGCAGCTACTAACAAAGCACCTACAAAAAGGCCAATCTTTTTCATAATCTTCATGATGTTTCTCCAAATTAAATTAAACAGCTTTTCCTTACAAACGATATTCCATGCAACTTAACTAGACTAAGTCGTTGCTAAAACCACAGCTTATGGATGATGCCATGTTTATCAGAAATTTGCACCTAGAGCAAATTGGAATGGCTCACTCTTATCGCCGCGTCGTGTAAACGGTTTAGCTAAACTTAACTGAATGGGTCCAAAGGGAGTAATCCAATCTGCTTCAATACCAATGGCATAGCGAATAGGCCCTGTAGTCGTACTGGCGCCACCAAACTGGCGATTATTGAGGGAAGTATAAACATTACCGGCATCAGCGAAAACGCTTGTTCGGACGCTGTCTGAGATGTAGTTAGGGAAAATCAGGGCAATGCTTGCATCAAGCAACATATTGCCGCCAAAAGCTTGGTCATTTGAGTCACGGGGTCCTAGCGTAAAAGCTTGAAAGCCGCGTACTGAATCGATACCACCGGCATAAAAATTCTTAAAGAATGGAAAATCTTGAATACCGTGCAATCCATTTCCATAACCTAAATTAGCCCGCGTTAATAAAATAAACTGGTCAATTAAAGGTTGATACCATTTGCCATGATAGTTAACGGTGTAAAATGAAAGTGATCTTGATGAAAGTGGGGCGTAAGCATCCAAGAATAAAGTTTGCAAGCCACCTGATGTTGGAAAAATAGCACGATCACGGCTATCCCGAGAATAGCCTAATTTTAAATCTAATTCTTGAAAGTGACTACCATGGTCCGTAACAAAACTATTTACCTGATTAGATACTTTACCTGGATTATCGTGATTTAAATGGATTCGAATATTTTGATAATTTAAACCTGCATAAATACGGTTGAGGGCACCGATCTCTTGACTGATGGGTATACCGTAAAGAACACCAAGATCGTATTGGTTAGTTGCGTAACCGCTATTTAAGTCAGAAATTTTACCTGGATTAACGCGTGAAATAGAGGCGTTAAAGCTCCGACTAATTCCATCCTCAGTATAGTAAGGATCGGTATATTCAATACCGTAAAATTGCTCATATTTACTTGTATTAATATTCAGTCCAAGCGTATTACCCGTACCGAGAAAATTCTTTTGGTTAATCCCTGCGCCTAAAATAATGCCATAGGCTTGTGAGTAACCTACTTTAAAAGAAGCTTGTGATGAATTTTCTTCTTTGACTTTGTAATTGACATCGACTTGATCATCTTGGTCTTCGACCGGGTTTAAAGACATTTCGATATCTTTAAGGTAGGGCAGCAAACTTAATCGATGTTTTGAATCCTCAAGTTTAACGGTAGAAGCAGGAGCTGCTTCTAACTGCTGAATTTCACGACGCAAAACAATATCATTAGTGCGAGTGTTATCAGAAAAAGTAATGTGCCTTACGTAAGTTCTTTTACCAGGATTAATATCAAATACTAAAGTGACTTCTTTGGTATTTTCATTAATCTCAGGTTTAATGACAATTTGCGTAAACAGATAACCTTTCTGGCCCAGGAAGCGTGCTATCTCTTTTTGAGTATCCATGACTTTTTGTCTTGAAAAAACTTCACCTGGTTTGATAGTGATATATTTTCTATAGTCGCTTTCTGGATAAATTAAACGACCTTCAAGTCGATAGGTGTGAATCCGATACAATGCGCCTTCATCAACAACAATATTGACATAAACCGACTTTCGATCGGGTGTCACTTCCGCTTGGGCAGACTTTACTTCAAAATGAACATAACCATGATCTAAATAAAAACTACGTAATTTCTCGAGACTTTCTTCTAAACGAAATTCAGAGTAACGATCAGTTTGCGTAAAAAAAGTTAGCAACCCAGAAGTAGTTAAAGTGAGTTGCTTGATAAGTGTGCTTTCGTCAAAAGCATGATTGCCCATGATTGAAATGCGACGGATTTTGGCAACCAACCCTTCTGAAATATTAATTTTTACCATCACCCGATTACGCGGCATGGTGGAAACATTTACCTCAACTCGAGCATTGTAGCGACCCAATTGATAATATTGATTAATCAGGCTTTGCTTAATTTTTTGCAATATTGAAGGATTGTAAACACGACCTTCCGCAATATCTAACGAACGCATAACAGCGGTTAATTTATCAGTGGGAATAACCGAATTCCCAGTGATTTTTAATTGTCCAATCGTCGGACGTTCAACAACACGAATAATTAAAGTACTATTTTTCTCTGCTAAAGTAATATGTTCAAAAAAACCAGTGCGATAAAGTTCTTGCAGAATGCTCGATGTTTTTCCCGCAGTTAATGTGTCACCCTTTTTTATAGGTAAATAACTTTCTACTGTGGCTGGCGTAATGTGGTTTAACCCTTCAATTTGGATGCGCTGAACTACAAAGGATCGTGCCCACAGGGGTGTGCAAAATTGTGCACATAATAAAATTAAAACCACAGCAAATTTTTTCATTGTATCCTCGTTGGCCATCTCTTCTCTGAGATTTAGACTAAGTACGATCAGGCAGGTGATCATGCCCGGGGCACCCTACTTAATCAAGGGGCCAATTATCTGGACTTTTATCGTGAAAATCCAGTCTTTGTAAATGTTTTTGGAATTGCTTGTGCAAGTATTTAGCGAACTCTATGCAGCACTTTCTATAAATACATCCCTAATAAGGTTGCACCGGTTGCAAAAATAGGTGCAGCCGCCGTCATGCTATCAATCCGATCTAATAAGCCACCGTGTCCAGGAAGTAATTGGCCGGAATCTTTTAAATTTTCTTGGCGCTTCAGTGCACTTTCAAATAAATCACCCATGATTGAAAATAAAACGGTAAGCATGGAGAGCAGAATACCCCAATGCCAAATCGTTTTAGGAATACTACATAGCCATTGCGCTAATACTGCTAATCCAATTCCAAATAAAACAGCGCCTATTAATCCTTCCCATGTTTTACCGGGACTAACTAAAGGCAATAATTTGGTTTTGCCCCATTTTTTCCCGACAAAGTAAGCCGCAGAATCAGCACCCCACGTCAGTACAAATAAATATAAAAGCGCATAAATACCATCGGGTTGATTACGAATATAATTAAAAGCAACCCAACAGGGGATTAAAACGATAACCCCCATTAATCCGCGCCAAATCACGCCCTTACCCCACCACGAACTGCCACGCGGATAAATGAACACAACCAGGCTCGCGCAAATCCACCATGCTGCCGCGATGAATAAGAGCAGTTGTACTAAAATAAACAAAGAGGCCCAAAGCAACAAGGCGATGAAACCAACATAAAGTAATACAGGAAAGAAACGTCGAAGACCCATTAAATGAGCCCATTCCTTAGCAGCGAGTAACGTAATCAATGCTGTTAACAGTGCGAAATAAGCCGGTGGTAAATAAAATAGTAAAAGAAGCGTAATCGGAATGAGGACAAGCGCGGTTAGGATACGTTGTTTTAGCATAGGTTAAGTCCATTTCTTTACTAAGTGATTTTATTCATTTGATGCAGGCAGTTGGTGGGTTAGCAGCATCGATTATTGAGCAAGTATTTTTCCCGATTAGGAAAGTAACCCGAATTCAGCTTTGCTGAACCCGGGGACTTGCCAAGCCCATCCATACTGTTGAACGCGTTGGATAGGCGCAACTGTAAAATCGTTAGATCGCCATCAAATCTGCTTCTTTAGTGGTCGTAAGTGCATCGATTTCAGCAACGAATTTATTGGTTAATTTTTGAATGTCTTCGCCAAGACGACGCTCTTCATCTTCAGTAATTTGCTTAGCTTTTAATAATTCTTTTAATTCTGCATTCGCATCACGTCGAACATTGCGAACGCCAACGCGTGCAGATTCAGCTTCGGTGCGTACAACTTTAATAAGTTCGCGCCGACGCTCCTCATTCAAAGCAGGCATGGGCACCCGAATAATCTCACCCGTTGTTGCAGGATTTAAACCGAGATCAGAATTCATAATGGCTTTTTCGATCACTTGCACCATTTTCTTTTCCCACGGGGTGATGGTTAAGGTACGGGCATCAGAAACAGTGATATTTGCAACTTGGTTGATCGGTAATTCTGAGCCGTAATAATCAAGACGTATATGATCGAGGATACTGGGATGAGCGCGTCCTGTTCTTAGCTTGGAAATTTCTGTTTTGAATGATTCAATACTCTTACGCATCCGGGTATCAGAATCTTTAAGGACCTTTTGCACGGATAATACTCCACTATTATTTTTTATAAATATGCACCTTGATTGACTGAGATCAAGGCTACATGCTCTAGAAATTTAGGGTGTCTGTGACTGAATTAAAGTGCCAATTTCTTCACCTAGCATAATTCTTCTTAAGGCACCTTGCTTATTCATGTTAAATACACGAAGCGGCAAACCATGGTCTTGGCAAAGTAATATGGCTGTTAAATCCATTACACCTAAGCGTTTAGCAATAACTTCTTCATAGCTTAATTGTTGATAGCGTTCTGCTTCAGGATTTTTGATTGGGTCATCATCAAAAACACCTTCAACTTTTGTTGCCTTTAAAACAATATCCGCATTGATTTCAATACCGCGTAATGCAGCAGCAGAATCAGTTGTCACTAATGGATTACCTGTACCTGCGGCAAAAACCAAGACCCGTCCTTGCTCGAGTTTTTCAATAGCAAGGGAGCGATCATATTGAGCAGCAATACTAGGGACGCCAAAAGCCGACATGAGAGCAACTGGAATAGATTTTCGTTGAAGTGCATCTTGCAGCGCTAAACCATTGATGAGCGTTGCAAGCATACCCATTTGGTCTGCTGCAATACGATCAAAACCCGCGGCACATAAATCAGCACCACGAATTAAATTGCCTCCGCCAATGACGAGTGCAACTTGTACGCCAAGATCATAAGCACCGGCAATCTCTTGAGCGATGCGAGCCAATTTGCTCGCATCGATACCAAATAAATGATCACCTTGTAGCGCTTCGCCACTTAATTTCAGTAAGATACGGCGGTAAATAGGTTGAGCAGTTGATTGTTCCATAGAAGATGCCTTTAGCTTCCTTGCATTTGAGACATGACTGCCTCTTTAAAATCTTCTGTTGTTTTTTCAATCCCTTCACCCACCTCAAAACGATGGAAAGCAATAACCTTGGCGCGTGCTTTATTCAGAAGTGAACCGACGGTAATATCCGGATCCTTTACAAAAGGTTGGCCGATAAGACTGACTTCATCAAGATACTTACGCAGTCTTCCCACAACCATTTTATCAATAATGTCTTGTGGCTTACCGCTGCTAGCAGCTTGCGCTTGGTAAATCTCTTTTTCTTTTGCTATTTCATCTGGAGAAACATCATCCGGCGAAACAACGATGGGACGGCTCGCAGCAATATGCATCGCAACATCGCGTGCTAAATCAACATTCTCTGTATCTAATTCAACAAGAACACCAATCCGATTACCATGTAAATAAGTTCCCACTGAACCTGCATTTCCCGTTTTAATCATGCGACGAATTTGAACATTTTCACCCACTTTCGCAACTAACTCTAAGCGAGCTTCTTCAGTGGTGTGCGCTACATCAAAAGGAACAGATGCCAAAGTTTCAACGCTATCAACATTCGGTTGTATTGCAAGCTCTGCAACATGCTGAACAAATTGAGTGAAGTTTCCATCACGAGAAACAAAATCAGTTTCGCTATTAACTTCTAGCATGACGGCAGTCTTATCTTGCACAGCAATCACAATCGCGCCTTCTGCTGCAATACGACCTGCTTTGTTGTCAGCTTTGGCTCGACCTGTTTTTCTTAGCACCGCCACTGCCTCATCTAAATCACCTTGGGTGGTTAATAAGGCTTTTTTGCACTCCATCATGGGAGCGCCTGTGCGCTCACGTAATTCTTTCACTTGCGCTGCAGAAATTGTTGACATAGTGAACCTCTACTTACTGGCTTGATTATCATCACCACTCGCCTTATCAAGGGCAAGAGGGGCTGCTTGGTTATCTGGAAGATCCATAAAGTCACCCGCATCAGTTAAATCTTGCGAGCTCACTTTGGCGTCTAAAATAATATCAGCAACCGATTTTGCGTAGAAACGAATAGCGCGAGTGGAATCATCGTTGCCAGGAATGATGTGGGAAATACCATCAGGATCATTATTGGAATCAACAACGCCAACCACAGGAATGCCTAAACGGTTTGCTTCGCTTACTGCAATTTTCTCATGGCCAACATCAATAACAAATAAAGCATCAGGTATGCCGCCCATGTTTTTGATCCCGCCTAAGCTATTCATCAATTTTGCTTTTTCGCGTTCTAAGCCTAGAATTTCTTTTTTTGTTAAACGACCAAACTTGCCAGACTCAAACATTGCTTCTAATTCTTTCAAGCGTTTGATGGATTGGCGGATGGTTTTATAATTGGTTAACATGCCACCTAACCAGCGGCGATTAACGTAAGGCATGCCACAGCGTTCTGCTTCTTGTTGCACAATTTCTTGCGAGGCATATTTTGTACCCACAAATAAAACTTTGCCTTTACGCGCAGCGACACTACTGAGAAAATTCAGCGCATCTTCAAATAAGGGGAGCGTTTTACCAAGATCAATAATATGAATTTTATTACGCGAACCATAAATGTACCCTGACATTTTAGGGTTCCAATAACGCGTTTGATGACCAAAATGAACACCAGCTTTTAATAAATCTTCTATAGTAACGGACATTCTCTATTCCTCTAGTTTGGGTTAAGCCTCCGCCCTACTCTTTTCAATCAACTTTGCAGTACTGCTCGCAAAGCACCCAATGAAAAGTATCGGTAGGCGTGTGGACTTGCCACCCTGTAATGTGGCATAAATAGTTGCTTAATAAAGCACGCCTTTATACCATAGACGCTTTCAATCAACAACATCCAACCGTTTCGATCAAATTGGAATCCCATGACCGGCATTATCATTAAAAACAAGCAAGACATTGAAAAAATGCGAATTGTTGGCAAGCTTGCGGCCGATGTATTAGAAATGATTGAACCCCATATTAAACCAGGCGTAACAACAGACGCCTTAAATCAAATTTGCCATGATTATATCGTCAACGTTCAACAGGCGATCCCTGCCCCCCTTAATTATAATGGCTTCCCCAAATCGATCTGTACTTCAGTAAACCATCAAGTATGCCATGGGATTCCCAGTGCTAAAGCGTTGAAAGAAGGTGATATTGTTAACGTCGATGTTACAGTGCTAAAAGATGGGTACCATGGAGATACCAGCAAAATGTTTGCTGTGGGTAAAATCTCAATTCTTGCTGAACGTTTAATGCGTATTACGCAAGAATGTATGTATCTGGGAATTGAACAAGTTAAACCCGGAGCGCGCTTCGGGGATATTGGTGAAATTATTCAGCAGCACGCTGAAAAAAACCGCTTTACGATTGTGCGCGAATACTGCGGTCACGGAATTGGACAAGTTTTTCATGAACCCCCCAATGTGCTGCATTATGGAAAAAAAGGGACGGGTGCAGAACTTTTGCCTGGTATGATTTTCACCATCGAACCTATGGTCAATGCTGGGAAAAAAGAAGTAAAACTTTTACCAGACGCTTGGACGGTGGTGACCAAAGACCATAGCTTATCTGCTCAATGGGAACATACCATTTTAGTTACCGATACAGGTTATGAAGTCTTGACCCAGCGCACTGAAGAAACATTCTAGTCATCTCGATAACCTTGCTTACACGGCGAACCGAAGTTGCACTCATGATAAAGTAGTCTTGATTTCGCTTTAAACTAATCGAGGCTACAATACAATACTAATAAATCTATTGAAGGAATAACGCATGAACCTTAGTGAAGAACGTGGCACATTTGTTTTGCCTGAATTACCGTATACCTTGGAGGCTTTAGCTCCCCATATTTCCAAAGAAACATTGGAATACCATCACGGCAAACACCATAAAGCTTATGTCGACAACTTAAATAAGTTTATCCAAGACACTGAATACCAAAATATGTCACTTGGAGACATTATCAAAAAAGCAACCGGGCCTATTTTTAATAATGCTGCTCAACATTGGAACCATTCTTTTTATTGGTTATGCATGACCCCGGATAGCAGCAAAGCGCCGATTGGAAAACTAGCCGATGCGATAAAGAAAAAATTTGGTTCATTCGATGAATTCAAAAAATTATTTACAGAATCTGGAACCAAGTTATTTGGTTCAGGTTGGACTTGGCTTGCTCAAGATAGCCAAGGTGAATTAGAAATTATTAATGAGAGTAATGCTGGTTTACCTTTAAAGCAAAATAAAAAAGCCATTATGACTTGCGATGTATGGGAGCATGCTTACTACATCGATTATCGAAATTTACGTCCAAAGTATATTGAAAATTTTTGGGATATTATTAATTGGGATTTTGCTGAAAAAAATTTCACTGAATAAAAATAACAATTCATTCACTGGGGTTTCCTTCACCAAACCCCAGTCTTGATTAATCAATGCTAAATTAAGGAAGCGATATGTATAAAGGGAATTTATTTAACAAAGCTTCATTACACGATATAAAAGAAATGTTTATTGACGCTGAATTACCCGCTTATTTATTTGACCAAGTAGCACATTTAAAACTTATTAGTAATTACAATGCACTCTTTCAGCGTTTTAAAAAATTACCTGAGGTTTTAAAAAATTCCATCCTTCATCCTTGGCAGCTGATCGTTTTAAGTGGTGAAACGTCTGCCTTCAGGAGTGCAATTAATGAGGGGTTAGTCGATAAATGGAGTCAAGATGTTTTAGAAATGAATCCGCTTCATTATGCTTTATTAAGCGGTTCAGCAGATCAAGCACAGATTGCCTTAAGCTTAGGAATTCCATGGGACAGCAATTCACTGCTTGGGTTTAACATTGGCCATTTCGCGGCCCTCAGTGGTCAACCTCAACAAATCGATTTGGTTAACACACTTAATAAAGGTGATATGCTCAACAAAGTTGCTGCAGGTGGAGAAACCTGGCTCCATTTTGCTGCATGGTCTGGAGATATTGAAACCGTGGAAAAAGTTTATCAACTTACCCATGATGTTCATCAAGAAGACCTGAACCAACTCAATGCTGCGAACTATGCAAATCAAAGTGGGAATCAACGCGTCATTTATTTTTTTGCCAAAAAAGGTTTAATCGCTAATCCATTGCGTTTTACCGCTGATGATAAAGAACAAGATAGCGTCATGCGATTTCAATCCTAACTCGCTAAGTGAATTTCACTATCTTCATCAATAGAATTGAAACTTTAAACTCGCTTAATCCATTCAGACCACGACGTTTGATAGTGGTCTGAATTTTCCCGCGCATAGTCGTAGAATTTTCTTAAGAATTGAAATCGATTTTTTGATAATTGATATTTATAAATGTGACGTTTAGGGAGTGCGGATAAATCTTTCCCACCGATGGCATGTTGTCGTTTCATGATATCTTCAAAAGAAACTTCTTTGGCATTGCGCAACATATCATACATCACCATAAACATAGTCGTTCGACCCACCCCTGCACGACAATGAAAATATAACCAATGATTGTGCGGCTTTCCTTTCACTAGGTTGATAAACCGGTCAACCTCCTGATCTTCTGCTGCATGAAAATCTTGAATATAAAATCGTTGATACTGAACACCCTGTTGAGTTGCAATGTCAGACTCATTCATCACTTCTTTAACTTTAAAATGTGTGGGTTCCACTTCATCAATAACTTCGTTTGCAGTTTTACGCAGAATCGTAAAAACTTTTACTGCGTTTTTCATTTGCACGGTTTGCAATAATTTTGTCTCAGACAAATTAATATGTTGGGGACTTTGATTTTCATTATTTGCATTATGAGGACCATACCAACTAATGGCATGACCATTTAAAAATCCGTGCGATTCTTGACGCAAATCAATAATGGTTAATGATTTTGTGTTTAATTTTTTTAAAATTGCTTCAAGACTTAACGAGGAAAATTGTCCACTGCCCAATGCTTTTAATTCTGCTAAGCCGTGGGGATTAAATTTGTTAGCTAAAGGTTCAGACGTGGTGCGAAAATGTCGAGGTAATTCAGGCAAGTTAATCATGTCTAAGACGAGCCAAGTTCGATGCCCTTTGCCAAATACAAGTGTACTCAATGTGATGACAAGCGTCAGGCTTAAAAATAAAATGATTTGTTTAGTTGTCATTTAGGTTGATTAAATTGTTTTTCAAAAAAATGAAGTTGTTGTTTTAATTGTTCTAACTGCTCAATTAAATCCAAAAGTACGCCAATGCCTTCTAAATTAACGTTAAGATCACGACGCAAGCGTAAAGCACGTTGTACGCGCTTTAATTCGATTAAATTAAAGGTTCGCTCATCAGCATTGCTTGCAGGCGGCGAAACGATTTCAAACTCGATTAAATTATTTATAATTTCTTCAGATACCCGGCAAGCTTCGCACAATTCCTTCAGAGTAAGCTGCGACTGGGCGGTATAATCTGCAATAATAATCAAATCCTTTTTTGACATAATTCCCTCTATAAAACCCATGCTTTGCGCAGATCCAATGGCATTGCTTGCGCCATCTTCTCGTATATTGCTCGATCCTCATTAGTTTTAGCGGGTGGCACCATAATTTGAATAACCGCGTACTGATCTCCCGGTGACGGTCCTGGCATACCCCGGCCTTTGAGACGAAGTTTTTGACCTGTTTGAGTCGCCGGGGCTATTTTTAATCCTACGGGACCCCCTAAGGTGGGCACGCGAATACTTGTACCGAGTGCTGCCTCCCATGGGGTGAGCGGGAGATTTAAATAAACATCACGACCCGTCAGAGAAAAATAAGGGTGGGGAGCAACTTCTATTTCCAGATAAAGATCACCAGCAGCTCCTCCATTCATCCCCGGGCTACCTTGTCCAGCAAGTCTAAGTTGCTGACCGGTCGCAGCACCTACTGGAATATTAACCTTAATAGTTTTAACTGCACTGTTGCCGTCCATAGAGGGCATTTGTAATTGAAAAGTTTTCGTTGTGCCCTTGAAAGCTTCTTCAAGTGTTACGGCAACTTGGGCGCGTTGATCTGCGCCGCGCTGACGAAAATGTTGCTCTCCTCGGCGAAAATCAGCATGTCCGCCGCCACCGCGACCCCCAAATAATTGTGAAAAGAAATCACTAAAGCCCCCTAAATCTTCTTCAGCAAATTGACCGCCTTGAAAACCTCCGCGACCACCACCATGTTCTGCATGAGATTGCCAGCCCGGTGGAGGCCTGAAATCTTGTCCAGACTTCCATTGGCTACCCAATTGATCATAGGCAGCACGCTTTTCCTTATCTTTTAAAACTTCATATGCTTCCTGAACATTTTTAAATTTTTCTTCAGCATTCGTTTCTTTGCTAACATCAGGATGAAATTTACGCGCCAGTCGGCGATAGGCTTGCTTGATGTCGCCTTCATTTGCTTTTCGATCTACGCCTAAAATTGAATAATAATCTTTATATTCCATGAGTAACCTTTCTTTGCCTAATGCGGCTTTTATTCTTCTTCAGGAAGCCTAACTGTTAAAACATCACAATCCGCTCCGTGAAGAATGGCATTCGCGGTTGAACCTAATAATAGAGATAATCCATGTCGGCCGTGACTTCCGCATATAATTAAATCAGCATGGAGGTCATCAGCTTTTTTTAAAATTTTCGTCTTAGTGGGCCCAACTTCAATGAATTGATGATCTTTACCAATATTTAATTTTTCACCGAGTTTTTCGATACTTTGTTGTGCCTCGGCAATAAGCTGCCCTTCAATGTCTTCAATACCGAGATAGGCATAACTATAACCGGGTAAAGGTTCTACAACATGAATGATACTTAAAGTTCCCTGCGTAAAAGTCTGCATTTGACGCACCTTCTCGATCAAATATTGAGTATCTTCTGTGAGATCAGTTGCGAAAAGTATGTGCTTATACATGAGATAAGTTCCTTCAGTCGGTTTTCAGTTAAACCGTTTCCTTGGCACGCTTAAAAACAATATGATCATCTTGCAAATCAATATCAATCACATCCCCTGGCGCAAACTTACCGGTTAAAATTTCTTGTGCTAAAGGATTTTCAATATGTTGCTGGATGGAACGTTTAAGAGGTCGTGCTCCGTACACGGGATCATAACCCGTTGCTGCTAAATAATCCAATGCCCGATCGGTTATCGTTATTTCATATTCACGTTCCGCTAAACGCGAACGCAACCGATTGATTTGAAGTTTCGCAATCGTTTTAATTTGTTCCTCATCCAAAGGATGGAAAACAACAATTTCATCAATACGATTAATAAATTCAGGACGAAAATGTTTGCCCACTACCCCCATCACCGCTTCCTTCATTTCAAAATAATCACCCGTTCGGGAAATATCTTGAATTAAATCTGACCCTAAATTGGAAGTCATCACGATAACCGTGTTTTTGAAATCAACCGTGCGACCTTGACTGTCTGTCAATCTGCCATCATCTAAGACTTGTAATAAAACATTAAAGACATCGGGATGCGCTTTTTCCATTTCATCCAATAAAATAACGGAATAGGGTTTACGTCGAACGTGTTCCGTTAAATACCCACCTTCTTCGTAACCTACATAACCAGGTGGCGCGCCTAACAAACGTGATACAGAATGTTTTTCCATAAACTCAGACATATCCAATCGGATAATCGCATCTTCTGTATCAAATAAAAAATCTGCTAAAGCTTTACATAATTCTGTTTTTCCAACCCCTGTTGGACCAAGAAATAAAAATGAACCAATCGGACGATTTGGATCACCTAATCCTGCACGCGATCGACGTATCGCATTCGACACAGCGGTAACAGCTTGACGTTGTCCAATAATTTTTTTATGAAGTGCCTCTTCCATATGAACTAATTTTTCTTTCTCACCCTCGAGCATTTTGGCGACCGGAATATGAGTCCATTTGGAAACAACTTCTGCAATTTCTTCATCCGTAACTTTATTCCGTAATAAACGTAATGCTTGCGGTTGTTGATTGGAAGCTTCAGTTAATTGTTTTTCTAACTGGGGAATCTTTCCATACTGAAGTTCGGCCATCCGGGTAAGATCGCCAGACCGTCTTGCGGCTTCTAATTCGTTGCGCACTTTTTCCAATTCACTCATGATTGCAGTTGCATCATGTAAAGTACTTTTTTCAGCTTTCCAAATGTCTTCAAGTTGCTTATATTCGGTTCCTAATTTTTGTAAATCATTTTCAAGTTTTTCCAATTGCTTTTTTGAACCTTCATCTTTTTCTTTTTTTAAAACTTCACGTTCAATTTTTAATTGAATGATACGACGCTCTAAGTTATCCATGACTTCGGGTTTGGAATCAATTTCCATGCGGATATTACTTGCTGCTTCATCAATTAAATCAATCGCTTTATCCGGTAAGTTACGATCAGTAATATAACGATGAGATAAAGTCGCAGCGGCAACAATAGCAGAATCAGTTATTTCAACTCCATGATGCACTTCATACCGTTCTTTCAATCCCCGTAAAATTGCAATCGTATCAGGCACCGAAGGTTCTTCAACGAGCACTCTTTGAAATCGACGTTCAAGTGCGGCATCTTTTTCTATGTATTTTCGATATTCATCTAATGTCGTTGCACCGACACAATGTAATTCGCCGCGAGCGAGCGCAGGTTTTAACATGTTACCTGCATCCATTGATCCTTCGGCTTTTCCAGCACCAACAACATTATGAAGTTCGTCGATAAATAAAATAACTTGGCCTTCTTGCTTAGCCAATTCTTTTAAAACACCTTTTAAACGTTCCTCAAATTCTCCGCGAAATTTTGCCCCAGCAATCAAAGATCCTAAATCTAAAGAAAGTAATTTTTTATCGCGCAAACCTTCAGGAACGCTGCCATTAACGATGCGTTGTGCAAGGCCTTCGACAATGGCGGTTTTGCCTACACCTGGTTCCCCAATTAAAACAGGGTTGTTTTTAGTGCGACGTTGTAACACTTGAATCGTACGTCGTATTTCTGCATCTCGGCCAATGACAGGATCCAGCTTTCCTTTTGCAGCCTGCTCGGTTAAATCAATTGTATATTTTGCAAGTGCATTGCGTTGTTCTTCTGCATTTGGATCATCCACTGTTTGACCTCCGCGCTCTTCATCAATTGCTTTTTCTAATTTGTCTTTCACTGCACCGGCTTTTTGTAAAATATCTTTCAGCACACCATGATCTTCTAAAACCGCGAGCAAAAATAATTCGCTTGAAATATATTGGTCTTTACGTTTTTGTGCAATTTTGTCTGTTAAATTCAACACTCGGTTCAACTCATTAGCAATATGAACCTCACCCCCGGTTCCTTCCACCTTAGGCAGTCGATTAAGGGCTGCATCCAATTCGTTACGAAGTTGGGGAAGATTCACTTGTGCTTTAATGAGCAGGGAAGCGATGGAACTGTTGTCTTCCTCTAATAAAGCTTTCAATACATGAACAGGTTCGATAACCGCATGGTCTCGGCCTAATGCCATCGATTGTGCATCAGCCAGTGCTGCTTGAAATTTGCTCGTTAACTTTTCCATACGCATATCATTCTGCCTTTGAAGGGAAGTCTTCTATTTAAATAAGGGCATTTACGTATCTATCAAGCATAACATGGAACAAATTCGCTTTATTCGTAAACTGACATCTTGTTCTTTTTATAATCACTTCTTTGCGCCTGGTAGAACCCACTAAACATAACCAGGCCAAACCTCCTCAAACTGGTAAAATGTTGCTACAATCCATTCCTTTTTCTCCCATCCATGGTTTATAACAGAGGCATCACCAGTGAATCGATTACGTCTCACTGAAATTTTTTTTTCATTGCAAGGTGAAACGCGTAGTGTCGGCATGCCAACCGTTTTTATTCGGCTAACAGGTTGTCCACTTCGATGTCATTACTGTGATACGGCTTATGCTTTTCAAGGCGGTAATTGGTATGAAATTGACACCATTATGCAAAAAGTGCACTCATATGGCGCACGGTTCGTAACGGTTACGGGAGGCGAACCCCTTGCGCAACGCCCCGTCATCCACTTACTCACGCAACTTTGTAATGCTGATTATCAAGTTTCGCTTGAAACGAGTGGGGCATTGGATGTTTCAGTGGTAGATCCACGGGTGATTAAAATTCTTGATGTCAAAACGCCGGGCTCAGGCGAAGTAAATCGTAACGACTGGAATAATTTTAATCATTTACTCCCTCATGACCAAATTAAATTTGTGATATGCAGCCAGGAAGATTATCAATGGTCGAAAAAAATTATTGAGGAATTTTCATTACAGGATCATTGCGAAATTTTATTTTCCCCGAGTTATAACGAGATGAACGCTGCGAATCTTGCCGATTGGATTGTAAAAGATCGTTTAAAGGTTCGTTTTCAAATCCAATTACATAAATATTTGTGGGGAGATGCACCTGGTCGTTGATATTTCTGTGAGAATCAGTAATATAGCAGCCTTTGCTGAATCAAAGGGCCGTTAGCTCAGTCGGTAGAGCAGCGGGCTTTTAACCCGTTGGTCCTGCGTTCGAATCGCAGACGGCCCATTGATAAAAACAGCAACTTATTCTTTCTGTAATCTTC
Source organism: Gammaproteobacteria bacterium (assembly GCA_013816845.1). Classification (NCBI taxonomy): domain Bacteria; kingdom Pseudomonadati; phylum Pseudomonadota; class Gammaproteobacteria; species Gammaproteobacteria bacterium. The sequence goes on along the minus strand of JACDDU010000002.1, from coordinate 109,133 downwards.
TTTGACCCCTGTTTTCCTGTTAACACATGTGCTTTGGTTTATTGCAGCCGCGTCTTGAATGATTATGGTCCTATAAACGCTGCGAGCGTTGCTTGCTGCGCAAATTGCTTAGAGGGAACAATTGCATTCATGCGGGTATTTGTGTAGCGCACAAAGCGCTGGTGGACGTTTCTGAAGCTTGTAGTGCAGTGAGAAGAAAGAATTAAAAATCCCGCGGTCAACAATGACTGCGGGATTTGTTTTTAATGACCTGCTTGTTTGATTTGTTTTAATTGTTCTGAGGCTAAGCGAGAAGAGGTAGTGCCTGGATAACGGTTAATTACTTTTTTGAAAGCGGCTTTAGCATCAGCCCATTTTAAATCTGCCGCGTAAATCAAACCAATTTTAAGTTGAGCATCTGATAGGCGAGGGCTATCTGGATAGCTTTTTACCACTGTACTAAACTCGCTCAACGCTTGATCATTTTTGCCTAGCAACCCATACAGTTCACCAAGCCAATAATGGGCATTTGAGGCAAATTGTCCTGACGGATATTTTTTTAGCATATTTTGTAAGACATTTACAGCATCATTGTACTTTTTAGCTTTAATTAAGTTATAAGCCGTTTGATAAATTTGTTGCTCTTCTGCCACATCCGGTTGATGTGACAAATCAGTCGTTTTTGCAACCACGGCAGTTTCTGTCGGTTTCACTACGACATTTTTGCTGGCTACACCATTGGGTGCAATCGTTGTTGAAGTCGTGGCGATGACAGGTTGAGCATTACGCTTTTCAAGTTCCACCATAATCGCCGCTTGTTGATTTTGCACATCTTCTAATAAGCGTTGTAAGTGTTCGACTTGGCCGCGTAAGGTTTGCACCTGATTTTGTAATACATCTATCCTTGCACTGCTCCCTGCTCCGCCTGACTCTCGATACGTTTCGCGTCGCTCCCGTGGTGGAGGTTCATTCATCACTTCAGGCTGCATGGGCACAAAAGTACCTTCTTGCCCCTGACCTTGTGGCGGCGGGGGCATAGGATACTCTTCTTGGGGGGAAGCATCATTATTTTCAGCTTGTTGTATAGCATTGTTATCCACATCAAACACGGGTGCTGACTCAGCCCACAAGGGCCCGGTACACATGATGGTGAACGCCATTCCAACAGTGCATGTCGCTAAGAGGAAAGAGAAATGATTTTTCACAGTCATCGCCTTTTAGTTAACGGTTGAGATAGACGAGGACAACACGACGATCTTTTTGAAAGTCTGCTTCGCTGTGACCGAAAGCTGCGCGTTTTTCCGCACCATAACTTACGATACGAATTTGCCCAGGGTTCACCCCACGCGAAGTGAGGATGGCCGCAACAGCTTTAGCTCGTCTTTCACCTAATCCGATGTTGTATTCTCGACTGCCGCGTGGATCGGTATGGCCTTCTAGCATAACCCGTGCATTAGGATGAGACATTAGATAATTAGCGTTTGCATAAATCGCGGGCTTATCACTTTCGTGTACATCAAAACTATTAAAATCAAAAAAGTAAATTTTTCGGTTAATCTGTGCTTGTTGGTTCCCTTCAACTCCTTCTTCACCAAAAGACGATTCTTCCCCTAGCCCTGAAGTTTCAGCACTTTGGTAAGCCGCATTAGCATCGTTAATCGCAGCTGGATCTTGCGGTTTTTTTGCATGACAACCCGCAAGTGTTACTACACAACTGGCAATTAAAAATAATTTGATCCCTTTCATTTTCATCATAACCGTGCCCCTTGGTCATCTTTATTAGAGAAAAAGTATACCGTGAATTAGTGCATACGCAAGTCTGGTCTCATGATAGAAAAGGTGACCAAGCAGGATCCTGGGCTTGCCCATTTCGATCGGGTAAGACTAGCTGCACTTTACCATCTGCTGAAACCATCGCGAGAACATTACGCCCACGATAAACAGTGTCATATAAAATCATGCTGCCATTCGGGGCAACACTGGGAGAAGCACTATCACGCGAGGAAGTTGTTAAAACGCGTGTGGTCCCTGCATTCAAATCCAAGACCGCAATATTATAAAAACCAGCCACCCGATGAATCATAGCGACATTCTTCCCATCGCGCGTATAAGAAGCACGGGCATTGTAATCACCATCATAGGAAATGCGGTTCACACTACCATTATTGATATCGACTTGATAAATTTGCGGGGCGCCACTGCGATTTGAAGTATAGAGTAATGATTTTCCGTTCGTTGACCATGCCGGTTCCGTGTTGATAAAAGTATCGTGCGTTATTTGGGTCATTACGTGAGAGTTGATATCCATCACATAAATATTAGGTGAGCCACCTTTCGATAAAACTAAGGCAAGCTTTTGTCCATCTGGAGACCAGGATGGCGCACCATTGATACCCGGGAATTGACTAAGTAATCGTCTCGCACCGGTATTAACATCTTGTAAGTAGATACCTGCCTTACGATTTTCAAAGGATACATAAGCAAGTTGCTTACCATTGGGAGACCAGGCCGGAGACATAATGGGTTCGGGTGATTTAAGTAAAGGCCTTGGGTTGAAACCATCGTGATCACTTACTTCTAATGTATGTTGACGCCCCTTAGGAGAAGCATTTACAACGACATAAGCAATTTTAGTGGAAAAAATACCCCGAGTTCCCGTTAGTTGCTGATAAATGGCATCACTAATATGATGTGCAAGGGTGCGAAGCCCCTGTTCATTAACGGTATATTTATAGTTAAGAACGACACGTTCCATATCTAACAATTGATACGCTACTTCATAGCGATTATTTCCAAGCGCTTTAACACTGCCTACCACGACATGATCCGTTCCTAAACGCTTAAAATAATCTTTGGAGAAATCACGCGGATTGTTCTGTAGCTTACTCGATTCATTCCGCCCATAGATTTTAAATCGCCCGCTCATTTGTAAATCATTGGTAATGACTTTATCGACATCTTCAGGCATTGCCGTGTCAGCTTTATTAAAAGGGACGATAGCAATAGGTATGGCCCCTGTAATCCCCTGCGTAAGCTCCATGCTCAAGATAGCTGAGGCTGAAAAAGGCAAAAAACTGAAAAAAGCTAATAGAATGATAGAGATCCCAACTCGCCGCATAACAACTCCTAATTTTTCTCAACAATTCAATATCCTAGCTAAAAAAACCCCGTAACTGAAAGGCTTTTAAGATTCAAATAAGGCTTATCTGTATAAATAATGTATAATTTTAGAACTTCTGTTTAAAATACTAAGTCATCGTCACGGAATTTATGAAAAGATTATTAAAGCAAACGAACTACACCGACAGTTTTCAGTTAGCTAAAAATGCACTCTTCTTTTTTTGTCGTAATCCGGATTTAAATATTTTTCCTTTATTACTAAGCTTGATCACCGCTTTTCTATTTTTAACCGGGTTTGCCTTCTTGGCAGCTTACCCCGCTCTCGGTTGGGTCTGGATTTTAATAGGCACTGCAATCGCTTATTTTTTTCTCGCAAGCATCAGTGCCTATCTCAATGGCATCTTAACGCAAATAGTGATTCAACGACTCAAAGGTAAAAATCCCGGCGTTGTATCAGGATTTAAATTATTAGCAAAGCATTGGCTTCAGTTGGGTTTATGGGGCCTCTTAAATAGCACCTGGGGCGTTCTCGCAAGATGGCTTGATTTGCCTCAGCAAATATTAGAACGGATAACTAAGCGTCGACGCAGATTACCTTGGCATGCAGCTGCTTATTTTGCCCTCCCTCTCATGATGGAAAAGAATTTATCCCCTTTGCAAGCGATGCGTCGCTCTTCGAAAATTATAGGTAAAGGATTTCGTCATACCCTTAGTATTAAAGCCTTAGTCAGTATTTTTTTTATCTTTGCGTTAATGCTAATCAGTGAATTTTTTGGTACCGACCCAGTATTACTGACCAAAGTCATGGTGTTATTCATTCCTTTCTTTTTAATTGTTTTTTCAATATCTGCCGCACTCGAAATGATTGTTGTTAGTGCAGTTTATTTGAATTGCGTCGAAAAGAAAAATCCAGAAGGCTTTGACAAGCAAATTTTAAATCGTGCTTTTGCAAGAGAATATGAAAGTTAAATTATCAAATTAAAATAGCTTCCGCCATCCGCTGCTCAATTTCATAAGCACTTACAGCAGGACTAATTAAATGTCCTTCTAAAAGATGACAGCCTAACAACTTTAATTCATTCGCTTGCTCTTTCGTTTCAACACCTTGAACAATTAAATCGATTGATAAGTTTTGCGCAAGCAATTGGATCGATTTAATTAAAGCAACGGTTTTTTGATTCGTTGTGATGTCTTCAATAAGCTTAGGATCTAAGCGTAGGTAATGGAGCGAAACATTTTTCAAATATGACAGTGCAAATGTATCACTGCCAAAATGATCGAGCGCAATTTTAATGCCCATATAATGCAGCATGTTAAAAGCTTTGATTAAAGATGAATAAGGAATTTCCGCTTCATTCATTTTAATTTCAAGTAATAATCGTTCAGGTTTGAAACCAAGTTCTTGTAAGATTTGTGAAATACGATAAATAAATTGGGTGCTTTCAAGCTGCTTCAGAAAAATAGGAACGCCGACATATAAAGGCTTTGATTCTAAATGTTCCCATTTTAAAAATTGCTGACATGCAGCTTTGATCAACCATTCAGTAATAACATTTAATTTTCGTTGTTTATCCGAATAAGAATATAATTCTTCAGGACCAACTAATCCTAATCGAGCATGCTGCCAATGGAGTAAAGCATCCAGCGCAAACACAGTGGATGTTTTTACATCCGCTATCGGCTGGTAATAAATACTGAATTCCTTGCAAATCGTTTCCTTGTTCAGACTGGTATGAAGTGCTAACTCGCGTTGGCTACGCGCATGTAAACCCTCTTGATAAAATTGATAATGATTACTTCCAGATTCTTTCGCCAGATGTAAAGCATGGTCAGCGCTTCTTAGTAATGCAGGGGCATCTTGACCGTCCGTGGGATAAATAGCGATACCTACACCAACAGTGATGTAGAGCTCATGACCCATGATATAAAAAGGGGCTTTCAGGGATTGTAAGATACGCTGAGCAACTACTACGGCTGTTTCGGGTTTATTCAATTGCGCCAATAGTATAGCAAATGTATCTTTGGCGAAGCGTGCAATGCTATCAACTTGACGGATGGAATCTTGTAACCGTTCAGCAACCTGCCTTAGTAAGGCATCTCCGACTTCATAACTTAAAGCATCATTAATAATTTTAAATTGATCAATATCAACAAAAACCATACCCATCGTGAAATGGTATCGTTCACTTTCCTTAATACCTTGTTGCAAACGGTCTTCAAATAATTGCCAACCTAATAACTTCGTAACAGAATCTTCGAAGGTATGATTAAGTCGGGTTTTTAAGGTGTTACTTTCAATTTGTTTTTCTTGTAAGGCAGTTTGCAATTTCACTATGTCGGCTTGATGCGATTCAACCGACTTTTTTAAAGAAATAATATATTGGGTGTTACGTATGAAATCATAAATGAGATAGGCAACAAGTCCACCCCCGATTAAAATGAAAAACAATACCCCCATGAAAACTCTCCCTGTTAGCAGTAGGGCACTTATAAAAGCTCCTTCAGCTTGGATTCTAGGATAACATATCCAAAGCTTACCTCACATCTGCTGTCTTATATCTTCAGGCTTGACCTTCAATGCAAATTCTTGAAACGCAGAAAAATCAGCTTCGCGCGTCGGAACGGGTAAAGGAGATGCTTTTAATACAGCAGCTCGCGCTGAATAATCAAGGGCTGGGTTACCACTACTCTTAACCAGTTTAACTTCTAAGACTGCACCATTCTTGGTTAAGCGAATCAGCAATTCACACGATAGCTTTTTATTAGTCCCCTCTGGAATTAACCATTTTTCACTAATAGCTTGGAGGATTAGCATTTTATACTTATTCACCACGCCCGCTGATTGTTTATTTTCCTTAGCTTGTAATTTTAATTTTTCATCTAATAAATTTTGCCGTAGGGATTTTTCCGCTTGTTCACGTAATGTTTTTTCAAATTGTTTTTTTGCTAACTCTTTTTTGTCCGGCTGCTTTTTAATTTCAGTTAATAAGTCCTGCGCCAGATTTTCAGCAAATTTTTTTATCGCTATTTTTTTATCAACTTGTTTTTTTTCTGGCTTTTTTTCTGACTTTTTTAAGGCAATAGTATCAGGTGGGGTCATTAATTTTGGTTTAGGTTTTTCAGCCGGCGGTATTTCCTTCGCTATAATTTTTAATGGTGGCGGTACAATAGGTTTGACTGCATTTTCTGTGATCTCAAGAGGCGGTGTTTCCTGAGGTAAAATTTTACTTTTAGGAGTTTCACCCAAAATAACAGCATTAATAACAGGTGGATGATTACTGTTTTCCAAAACCGGAGGAAGGGTCGCCAGTTCAAAACTTAAAACAAAAATCGACAAAATTCCCACATGGAGCACTAATGAAACTAGAACATGACGGAACTTCGCCATGTTAAGGCTCAACCTATTTTGGATGAATTAGGTTGTTGCGGTTCAGTAATCAAACCGACACTTTTAGCGCCGGCTTTTTGCAGTAAAGCCATTGCCTCCATCACTTTGCCATAATTTACATTTTGATCACCACGAACTAATACTGCTCGCTCTTGCTCACCCTCTGCAGGTAATAAAGTTGTAACTAAGTGGGACAAAGTTTGAGGGGGAATTGCTTGTTCAGGTTTTTCAGCTAAATTGAAATAAAAATTTCCGCCGGAATCAACTGTTACAATCAAAGGCTCTTTTTGCTGATCCACAATCGATTTTGCCGCAGTTTTAGGTAAATTGACTTTAACCCCTTGCGTCAATAAAGGCGTTGTTATCATGAAAATCACTAACAACACTAGCATGACATCAATAAACGGTACGACATTAATTTCAGCCATGGGTCGTCTCGTTCCGGGTTGATGCAAATGCGACATAAATAATTACTCCACAGTTGTTTCGAGTAAATCCATGGCTTCATCAGCTTGATAGTGCGGCGGCACATAAGCATGCTTTTTTGGTTCGGTATAATCAACTTCCCTCGGGTGGCTTGGTTGTGCGGCGAACCCTCGATCTTCATCTTTAGAATGACGTACCAGTACATTCACTAACTCTTCTTGAAAGCCTTCATACCGATTCATCAATCCACCAATTTCAGTTAAAAATCGGTTGTAGGCAATCACTGCAGGAATGGCTGCAAATAGACCTAATGCCGTTGCAATTAATGCTTCGGCAATACCCGGCGCAACCATCGCAATCGTTGCTTGGGAAACATTTGCAAGTGCTCTGAAAGCTTGCATAATACCCCACACTGTGCCGAATAAACCGATGTAAGGGCTGGTTGATGCGACAATGGCTAAAAAGGGCAAATGCGTTTCCATTTTGTCTTGTTCGCGTATCAGGGCAACATGCATGGCTCGTTTTGTATTCTCAATCATTAAATTAAGACTGGTGTGGGCGCGCATTTGGATTCGCTGAAACTCTTTAAAGCCCGCGCGAAAAATAACTTCAATGCCAGATAAAATTTCTTGATGTTTCGTTTGAGCATATAAGCGCGCTAAATCTTCGCCTGTCCAAAAAGATTGTTCAAACTTTTTTACTTGACGCTTCATTCTTCGGAAATAAAAAAAACGCTGCAGGATAAAAGACCATGAAAAGACAGAAGCAGTTAGTAAAATCACCATAACGCACTTCACCACGAGGCTTGCGTGTAAAAAATAATTTAATAAAGAAGCGTCATAATTCACAAAAAGTTCCCCATTTCAAAAAAGTTGCTTACGTTAAGAATATTCTATTTAAAGCTGGGACTCTAGCGAGTCGTGATGTTAAAGACCTGCTGAGGACTTAATCAATGCCTTCAAATAAATTTAAATGAGGTGCGGGCTCAAGGCGCTCAGGCGCTTTTAGACCAAAGTGATGATAAGCATATTTAGTGGCGACACGACCCCGTGATGTTCTCAACATGAAACCCTGTTGGATTAAAAAAGGCTCAATAACATCTTCAATGGTACCTTTTTCTTCATTGATGAAGGCGGCTAAACTTTCTAAACCAACTGGACCCCCATCAAACTTTTCCATTAAAGCGAGCAATAACTTTTGATCCATTAAATCAAAACCTTGATGATCCACTTTAAGAAAATCTAAAGCGAGTTTCACCGTTTCGGGCTTTACTTCGCCCGCCGCTTTGACTTCGGCATAATCCCTTACGCGACGTAGTAACCGATTGGCAATTCGAGGCGTACCTCGCGCTCGACGAGCGATTTCTGCCGCACCCTCTTGATCAAGTGGCACATTCAAGATAAATGCTGAGCGCATCACAATTTGTGTCAAATCACTCACTTGATAAAATTCAAGCCGTGCCACAATACCGAAACGATCACGCAAAGGGGAAGTCAAAAGGCCGGCACGCGTGGTTGCACCAATTAATGTAAAAGGGGGAAGATCTAATTTAATCGACCGTGCAGAGGGCCCTTCTCCAATTAAGATATCAATTTGATAATCCTCCATCGCGGGATAAAGGACTTCTTCGACTACTGGACTTAAGCGATGAATTTCATCGATAAATAAAACGTCACCGGATTGCAGGTTTGTTAATAACGCAGCGACATCCCCCGGTCGTTCAAGAACTGGACCTGAGGTTTGTTTAATATTCACAGCAAGTTCTGTTGCAATAATATTTGCTAGAGTCGTTTTCCCCAATCCAGGTGGTCCAAAAATTAAAACATGGTCTAATGCTTCACCTCGGCCTTTGGTTGCCCGCACGAATATATCCATTTGCTCTCGAACTGATTGCTGGCCGATGTAATCTTTCAAATACTTAGGACGAAGTGCGCGGTCGATCGGATCTGTCTTTTCTTGCTCAAGTTCAGGTGCGGTAATACGATCGGTTTGCATCATTACATGATCTCCCTCAACGCTAAGCGAATGAGTTCTTCGCTTGCTGCATAGCCATTATCCACTTTTGTAACGGTGCGATTTGCTTCTTGTTGCTTATAGCCTAAAGAAACCAGCGCAGAAATCGCATCTTGCAAAATAGAATGTCGCGTGTTTGTAGGTGTGAGTGCATCTAAGGGGAGCGCTTTATTTTCAGCTTGATACCAATTGGAAAGTTTATCGCGCATTTCAATGATTAAACGTTCTGCAGTTTTTTTTCCAACGCCAGGGAGTTTAACTAAACTACCTGAATCATTATTTAAAACCATCCGCACAAACTCATCCGAGGTAATGCTGGATAGGATAGCAAGAGCAAGTCGCGGCCCCACACCATTTACTTTAAGCAAAGTCCGAAATAAAACACGCTCATCTTGCGTATAAAATCCAAATAAGAGATGCGCATCTTCGCGTACCACAAAATGCGTATAGAGCGTGACTTCAGTACCGACATCCGGAAGATGATAAAAGGTACTCATGGGGGCATCAACTTCATAGCCCAACCCTTGCACATCAACAATTAATTGAGGGGGTTGCTTCTCAAGTATAATGCCGCGAATCAATCCAATCATGGGGAAGCCTCATTGTTTTTTGATAGTTTACCGTCATCAGAAAGCAACGCCCAACTTTTTTAATGTCCGAACATGCGCGTGACAAAGCGCAACAGCAAGCGCATCCGCTGCATCACTCGTCAATTTTGTGGATAAGTTTAATAACCGTTGGACCATAAACTGTACTTGGTCTTTAGTGGCAGCACCATGCCCTACTACTGATTTTTTAATCTGCCGCGCAGAATATTCGGCCATTGGCATATCAAGTGCGACAATTGCAGCCCCCCGTGCTTGACCTAACTTAAGCGCTGAGCTGGGATTTTCATTCATAAATATTTGTTCAATTGCACCTTCATGCGGTTGATAAGCTGAGATGACATTTCGCAAACCCAAAAAGATTTGTTGCAAACGTTCTTGCAGCGGTAAAGAGGCTACTTCTAAATGACCACTCGTGAGATAAATGTGACGATTGCCTTCTATACGAATAACGCCATAACCCGTTCGGCGCGATCCTGGATCCACTCCAATGATCACTGTCATCACAATTTCCTTATTGCTGAGCGCACACCTTGCAATCTGAGCTTTGAACTACATCTGCTCTAATACGTCAGAAGCAATATCAGCATTGGTATAAACTAACTGCACGTCATCTAAATCTTCCAATGCATCAATCAAATTAACGACCTTCTCAGCAATTTCTTTATCCGCAATCGGTACATTGATTTCAGCAAGCATCGTGACTTCTGCATCTTTTGGTTTAAAACCGGCGTGAACTAATTTATCACGGATCGTAATAAAATCTTCAGGTGTCGTCAGAACCTCAATACTTTTATCATCATTAAGGAGAATATCATCGGCCCCTGCATCGAGCGCAAACTCCAAGAATTGCTCTTCGTGTTGTTGCGGTTCAAAAGAAAGTTGACCTAATTTTTTGAAAAGATAAGCAACAGAACCATTGGTGCCAAGGTTACCATCATTTTTTGTGAAAGCATGCCGCACATCAGCGACCGTGCGATTACGATTATTGGTCATACAGTCAACCATCACTGCAATGCCACCTGGTCCATATCCTTCGTAACGAATTTCTTCTACGGTTTCACCTTCCATGCCGCCTGCTCCCCGCTTCACTGCACGATCAATGACATCTTTAGTCATGTTCGCGAGTTGAGCTTTATCAAGCGCTGCGCGCAAGCGTGGGTTTGAATCGGGATCGCTACTAATTTTAGCAGAAACCGTTACCTCACGAATAAGCTTGGTATAGAGTTTACCGCGTTTAGCATCTTGTTTGGCTTTATGCCTTTTAATATTAGCCCACTTACTATGTCCTGCCATATCTCACCTATTCTTTATCTTTTACTTTAACAATGCGTATACCAAGCTCAATCAGCTGCGCTGCATCGACCGTTGAGGGCGCATCCATTAAAGGACAGCTTGCGGTTTGCGTTTTTGGAAAAGCGATTACATCTCGAATGGAGGCGGCACCTGTCATAATCATCACTAATCGATCTAAGCCAAACGCAATGCCCCCATGCGGCGGACAGCCTAACCGCATTGCTTTTAGCAAATGCCCAAACTTTTCTTCAGCTTCTTCGTCATCAATACTCAATAATTTAAAGACTGCTTTTTGCATTTCAGAGGAATTGATCCGAATTGATCCTCCCCCAATTTCACTTCCATTAAGGGTCATGTCATAAGCACGAGAAAGTAGCGTAGTTGGATCTTGTTGCAATAACTCTTCAACATTTGTCACTTTGGGTGCGGTGAACGGATGATGACATGCATACCAACGACCCTCACCTTTTTCAAACATTGGGAAGTCAGTAACCCAAACAATACGGTAAGCGTCTTCCACCAACTTTAAATCCTGGCCAAGCTTAACGCGCAAAGCACCTAAAGCTTCATTCACGGTATGCGCTTTATCAGCGCCAAAGAAGATCAGATCGCCCACTTTCGCTTGCGTGCGTTCAACAATAGCTGCCGTTACCTCATCCCCTAAGAATTTGATGATTGGCGATTGTAAGCCTTCCTTCCCTTCAGCATTAATTTTGATGTAAGCAAGTCCCCGCGCGCCAAAAATGCTAATGTATTTCGTGTAATCATCAATTTCTTTCCGTGAAAGTTTAGCACCCCCCGGAACCCGTAAAGCAACAACACGGCTGTTTGGATCATTCGCAGGTTCAGCAAAAACTTTAAACTCCACAGCTTTTAGCAAATCTGCAATATCGATTAATTCTAAAGGAATACGTAAGTCTGGCTTATCTGAGCCAAAACGACGCATGGCTTCCTGATAGGTAATCCTAGGGAAAGGATTAGGAAGCGCGACATTCAGTACGGTTGCAAATAAACCGCGAATCATGTCTTCCATAATCGATTGAATTTCCTGCTCGTCAAGGAATGAAGTTTCTATATCAAGTTGCGTAAATTCAGGTTGTCGATCCGCACGTAAATCTTCATCACGAAAACATTTAACGATTTGATAATATCGATCAATGCCAGACATCATTAATAATTGTTTGAATTGTTGGGGCGATTGCGGTAATGCAAAAAAACTACCGGGTTTAGTGCGACTTGGTACTAAATAGTCACGTGCTCCTTCAGGTGTAGCGCGAGTTAAAAAGGGCGTTTCAACATCCATGAAGCCTTGATTATCTAAATAATTTCGCAAATAACGCGCAATTTTGGCGCGCATTTTTAACCGTTCAAGCATTTCGGGTCGACGGATATCTAAGTAACGATAATGCAAGCGAGTTTCTTCGCCGACATCATGATACTCATCAATGGGAAAGGGTAAGGGTAAAGATTTATTGAGGATGGTGAGTGAGGTAGCTGCGACTTCAACCGCACCCGTCCGCAAATTGGCATTAACCGTTCCTTCAGGACGAGGACGCACCAAGCCTTCAATCTGAATAACAAATTCGCTCCGTACCGTTTCTGCGTGTGCAAAAGCTTCTTTTTCGCCGGGTGCAATTACGACTTGCACAATACCTTCCCGGTCGCGCAAGTCGATAAAAATAACACCACCGTGATCGCGTCTTCGATGAACCCACCCTGCTAATTTGACAGTTTGGCCAAGTAATTCAGTCGTAATGTCGCCACAATAGTGACTACGCATGGAGTAATACCTTGTATATATTTTGATAGAGTTTAATAGGGCATCGTTATTTTATTATTTGGGGAAGCACTATTTTCTGGCTGCACCACGCCCAAAGAGATAACGAATTTTAACGCTTGATCGACACTCATATCCAGCTCTATGACACGACTACGCGGGGCCATCATTAAAAACCCTGAGGTTGGATTAGGTGTCGTTGGAATAAAATAAGTCACCATGGGTTCTTGATTGAGTACATTTTCAACATCCTTGGAGCCTTGCCCGGTTTGAAAGGCAATACTCCAAACGCCTGCGCAGGGAAATTCTACGAGTAAGACTTTTCGGAAAGAATCACCACCCGGGGTGAAAAGCGTTTGCGTGACTTGTTTAACGCCTGCATAAATAGTTCTTACTAAGGGAATACGACCGACAAAAGCATCACCAATATCCATCAATCGTCTGCCCACTAAATTTGCAGCGAACATGCCAGTTAAGAAAATAATGACAAGCGTTAAAATAACGCCAATGCCAGGAACATGAAACCCAAAAATTACATCAGGTTGCAAAGGTGGCGGTAAAAGTAAAAGGGATTTACTGAGTAAATCAACTAAGAATTTAATAACAAAAACGGTAACTAGAATAGGGATCCAAACCAACAATCCGGAAACCAAATAGTTGCGCATAAAATTGAGCATTCGATAGTAATTCATTATCTCAGATAACCCTCACACTTTTTCTGATCCCATTCTAATGAGATATGAGAAAAATAAATAGTTAAAAATAAGCAATATCCGGCATACAATGAGTGCAAATTATAATTCTCATTCAATCTATCAACCGCATCTTTTGGAGTGACGATGTCTTATATTCTTGTGCTTTATTACAGTCGTTATGGTTCAGTCAAACAAATGGCACAGCATATTGCCCGTGGCATTGAAAGCAGAGGTATTGAAGCGAGAGTCCGCACGGTTCCTCCGGTTTCACCCCATACTGAGCGCACCGCACCACCTGTTCCCGAAGCAGGCGCGCCCTTTGCCACGCTTGATGACCTTCAATATTGCGCAGGGATAGCGCTGGGTAGCCCAACTCGATTTGGGAATATGGCGGCCCCTTTGAAGTTTTTCCTTGATCAAACAAGTAGCTTATGGCTTGCAGGTAGCTTAGTGAATAAACCCGCAGCTGTATTTAGTTCAACCGGTAGCTTGCATGGCGGACAAGAATCCACTTTGCTAAGCATGATGCTCCCGCTTTTTCATTTGGGTTTTGTCCTCCTAGGACTGCCTTACACAGAGAGCGATCTCAACACGACTCAAACCGGCGGCACACCTTATGGTGCAACTCATTTTGCGGGAGCGAATAATCAGCATCCGGTGAGTGATGAAGAAAAACGACTTTGTTTAGCTTTAGGAAAACGCCTCGCTGAAATTAGTCAGAAATTGAGTTGACCCACTTAAATGCGCAGTCGGGTTTGGGGCTTTAATTTAATTGAAGTTATGACAGTATTGGTCATCATAAGCCTTTGTATCAGCATGACCGTTCCTCTCTATCAACACTATGTGGTTAAAACAAGGCGCATGGAAGCAGCAAATAAATTGCTGCAAGTTGCGCTTGCACTTGAAAACTTTTACGCGCATCAGCAACGTTATACTGGCGCGACTCTTGCGAAATTAAATTTTAATACTTGGGCGGCAAGTAATAATTATCGTTTATTTCTGCAAACCAAGTCGCATTCGTTTTTACTTACCGCTAAAGCAATGCCCTTACAGGCAGCTCGTGATAGATTATGTTTGGATTTGACTTTGGATGACTTAGGGCAGAAAGGCGTCACAGGTAAAGGTGGGGTAGAGAATTGTTGGTAGGGATTGTTAGTACGTTAGTATGGTGGGATCCTTTTCCCGATTAACCTGGCAAGAATGCAAATTAAATTATACCAAGACTTAAGCTTCTCAGGAGCTACAACTTAGGAGATGACCTTTGCTATCCCGCAATGCTCCCGCACGATCAGGATAGATAATTCTCGGCCTCGCATCTTGATTTAAGACCACAGCCCATCTCGGACTTTGATTGGCATGCAAGCAATACCAAAGCGTTGCATTATCAGTTTGGACATGGGCTTGTGGGAAAAACAATAAGTGTTGCCGATATTTGGGAAAACTGCGCCATTGTAAATAACCAGAAGCTGCAAAATCAATGGTTGCAATTTTACTTTCACGATGAGGTTTTCCGACAGTGTTTTTATCGTTCACGAATAGGAGTAAATGGCGACTGGGTGCATCTATGCAATACTCACCATCCGCTGTTCGACACAATGCCACGGGGCGATGATGAAGATAGGCTTGTCTCTTGGCAGATTCGATCACATGAATGAGTTGGGTGGGTAATGTTTCATCGTCAAGACGCGTCAAAAATGAAAGCATAGGCGGCCAAATCATCAATGACATGACTGAAACGATGACCAAAGCCATCATCATTTCGAGAATAGAAAAACCATTAAGCATTGAACTATTTCAATTAATTTTCTTTCGGACGCATGTGGGGAAATAAAATAACATCACGTATTGAAGATGAATTAGTGAAAAGCATTACCAATCTATCGATACCAATTCCTTCACCTGCTGTGGGTGGTAGACCATATTCTAAAGCTGTGATGTAATCCGCATCATAAGGCATCGCTTCTTCATCCCCGGAAGCTTTCTCAGCCATTTGAGAACGAAATCGATCGGCTTGATCTTCTGGATCATTTAACTCTGTAAAACCATTCGCAATCTCACGCCCTGCAATAAATAATTCGAATCGATCCGTTGTAAAAGGATCTTCATTATTGCGCCTAGCAAGCGGCGAGGTTTCAGCAGGATAGGCGGTAATAAATGTAGGTTGAATGAGTTGATGCTCTACCGTTTTTTCAAAAATTTCGACTAATACTTTTCCTAAACCATAACTTTCTTGCACAGGGATTTCCAATTGCTTGGCGAGCGCTTTCGCATTTTCCAAAGAAGCAAGATCATCTTCTGTAAGATGGGTATTAAATTGCAAGATAGAATCTTTCATAGTGAGACGTATGAAGGGTTGGCCAAAATCTAAAACAACATCTTGGTAAGTCATTGACGTCTGACCTAAAACAGTTTGCGCAATCTCGCGGAATAAATCTTCAGTCAAATCCATCAAATCATGATAGTCGGCATAAGCTTGATAAAATTCCAACATCGTAAATTCAGGATTATGTTGCGTTGATAAGCCTTCATTACGAAAGTTACGATTAATTTCAAATACGCGTTCAAAACCGCCCACCACCAAACGTTTTAAATAAAGTTCAGGAGCGATCCGAAGATAAAGGGGCATATCCAAGACATGATGATGCGTAATAAAAGGCTTTGCCGCAGCGCCACCCGCCAACACTTGCATCATGGGTGTTTCTACTTCTAGAAATTGACGTGTCTTTAAATAGGTTCGAATAATTTCAGTAATCTGGGAACGAATGAGGAAAGTGCGACGCGTTTCTTCATTCGCAATTAAATCGAGATAACGTTGTCGATAGCGAGTTTCTTGATCCGTTAAACCATGATACTTGTCAGGTAAAGGACGAATCGCTTTCGTCAAAAGTTTTACTTTATCAACTTTGACAGAAAGCTCACCGGTTTTAGTAATAAACAATTTACCTTCTGCACCAACGATATCACCTAAATCCCATTGCTTAAATTGATCATAAGCGCTTTGGCCAATCGCATCTTCCCGGACGTATAATTGAATGCGTCCACTCATATCTTGAATATGAATAAAGCTCGCCTTTCCCATGAGACGTTTCGTCATCACCCGGCCCGCAAGTTTGACTTGAATCGGGCATTGTTCAAGATCGTTAGCTGTTTTATCCGCATGGGTTTGAAGTAATTCCGCTGCGAGGGCATCACGTCTAAAATCAGCCGGATAGGCATTGCCTTCTTCACGCCACGTTTTTAATTTTTGACGTCGCTCTTCGATTAAATCGTGCGTGCTAACGACTACTTCCGGATTTTCTTTAATAGGTTTCTGCATGAGTCTTGGCTCTATAATCCACTTAGTAAACTGGCTTCGAGAAATTGATCTAAATCACCGTCTAAAACTGCTTGTGTATTTCCAACTTCAAGCCCTGTCCGTAAATCTTTAATTCGTGACATATCCAATACGTAAGAGCGAATTTGGCTACCCCAAGTAATTTCTTTTTTATTGGCTGCCATGGCGTCTTGTTTAGCTTTCTTTTTTTGAATCTCAGCTTCATAAAGTTTCGCGCGTAATTGTTTCATAGCTTGGGCACGATTTTTATGTTGTGAACGGTCTGATTGACACTGTACCACAATCCCCGATGGGCCATGCGTTATACGCACAGCAGAGTCGGTTCGGTTAACATGCTGTCCCCCTGCTCCAGATGCACGGTACGTATCAATGCGTAGATCAGCGGGGTTAATTTCAATAGCGACATTATCATCGATTTCAGGAGATAAAAAAACGGAGGCAAAAGATGTATGGCGTTTATTATTAGAATCGAAAGGTGATTTACGCACCAATCGATGCACCCCGCTTTCCGTCCGTAACCAACCATAAGCATAAGACCCTTCAAACTTAACCGTGGCGCTTTTTATACCTGCAACTTCACCTGCCGAGAGTTCGATAATATCAGTCTGGAAACCATGTCGCTCACCCCAACGCAAGTACATCCGCAAAAGCATATTTGCCCAGTCTTGCGCTTCAGTGCCACCGGAACCTGCCTGAATATCCATGTAAGCTGCATTTGCATCCATCTCGCCTGAAAACATACGGCGAAATTCTAAAGTAGCAATTTGCTTGGTTATTTTTTCTGCATCTTGACTGATAGCCTTCAAAATTGCCGTATCATTTTCACTTTCCGCAAGTTCCTGCAATGCTTCGGTGTCTTCTAAATGAAGTGCAAGTTTCTCCATGAAGTGAACGATTTCTTCAAGTTTTGCCCGTTCCTTGCCCAAGCTTTGCGTTTTTTCGGGTTGATTCCAAATATCCGGACTTTCTAATTCTTGCGTGATGACGAGGAGACGTGCTTTTTTTTGGTCGATTTCAAAGATACCCCCAGATACTCATTAAACGAGTATGAAGCTCACGAAGGTAGTTCCGCATGGAAGTAATTTCAATCATAGTAGACCTTTAATTTTCGCTGGTCACTTTAGCAAGTTTTGAGCACAAGTGCTACGAAAAGCACTACTTTTAAGTAGGGATATCAATATTGGTATGCAGACTTTTGGCAAAAATAAGAGCGTCTTCATTACCTGATTGAGTAGGATAATAATTCTTTCGCTCACCCACTAAATGGAATTTCATTTTTCTGTAAAGCGCGATGGCGCGATTATTTGAACGACGCACTTCGAGATAAATGATGCCCGCCCCTTGCAAGCGCGCCTGGGAGAGCGCATGTTGCAGCAATTGGCGCCCCCAACCCTGGTGTTGATGTTGACGCGCAACGCCTACATTAAGGATGTGACACTCGTGAGAAGTTAACGCGACAATGACAAAACCAATAACTTTTTTTTCTAACGCGACTACCCAACCGTCATAACCTGATTGGAAGCAAATTTTGAAGGTATCTGCAGTCCATGGTACAACATGAACAGCTTGTTCGATTTCTAACAAACTTTGCAAATCAGATTTAAAGTATTTTCTGATCATGTTAAGCCATCGCTAAAATAAAGTTAAAGAAATTGACCTATTTTACTTTGCTAATAGCGTTACCCGCACTAAGATAGTTTATCATATCGACCTTACCGACTTATTTGGAAGAATTTTTTCTCATTACCATGACTTATCGACTCACGAAAATTTATACCCGTACTGGTGATGAAGGCTATACCTCCTTACGTGGCGAACGGATTTCCAAAGACGATTTACTAATTGAAGCCTTAGGAACCGTAGATGAATTAAATGCCAATATTGGGGTCATTTTATCCCAAGTCATTGTTCATAAAGAGATTGTGGAGCTCTTGCGTCGAATTCAAAATGAGTTATTTGATTTCGGTGGTGAATTACACTTACCGGAACGTAAAGCGATTACTGCTCAACATATTAAGCATCTGGAAGAACAATTGGATCAATGGAATGAAACATTGCCACCACTGAAGGACTTTCTTCTTCCCAATGGAACACGCGCATCGGTGGCCACGCACGTTGCTCGAACCGTCTGTAGACGTGCCGAGCGATGTCTAGTCAGACTCCATCGGCAAGTTGCACTCGAGAACATCGAACTACTCCGGTATTTAAATCGCTTATCCGATCTCCTTTTTGTCATTTCTCGTATTTTAGCCCGCGAAAATGGCCAAGAAGAAATCATTTGGCAACACCTAACTTCTTGAAATAAAGCTTAAATTGAAAAACTTTTTCTATCGAGTATACTTTCACAAAAGCAGGTGTTGATCGAAGCCCTACAACCATGCTCGAGGAAGTCAGAAAGTTGATGTGGTGAGCATCCTTACTTGTTTAAGGACGCCTAAAGCATCACTGAGGCATCCACTTATCATATCGGGCCTTCGATCATGCCTGCTTTTTTTATCTCTAACGCACGCGAAATTGTTGCCTTTCCTCTGACACTTCTTCTTTGGGATAATCGTTGGTTAAATAAAACTGTGACATTTGACGTAAAAATACGGTTAACGTGCTAAGAATTTTTTCCAAACTCTCTTCGGTGACTTTTTGATAAACGTCAGCATTTAATTCAATGTCTTTGACTGACTTAAGCTGATTGACATCTTTTTGTAAGATTTCGATTTGTGGGATTAAAGTGTCTAACGTTTCAATACTGACACTACAAGCTGGTATATATCCAGCGCGTGCGTCTTCTTCCGTAACGGTCGCCAATTGGATCGCGATTGAATTCAGATTTTCTTGTAATGCTTGCAAACTATCAGCTAACTTTTTTTTCAGTTCCCAATAAAATCGAGAAAGATTCAGTTCATTCCCGCCTTGCACAACTTGGTTTAAATAATTCTTCAATGTGCTAAAGCAAGAAAGAATTGAATTTGTAACCGAACAAGAAAAACTGTCATCCGCTAAAGTAATCTTAGCATCGTGATGCGTTATAGCATTTTGACAGATCATGTTAATCTTTTTAAATTCTTCCTGCGATTTTGCGAGATAGGCACTAACAGCTTCTAAAACAAGAGCGTTATTTTGACTTGCGCTCTGATTATTATTAATAAACATACTGTACATTTTAAAAGATTGAGCAAAGTCATCGTTTTGCTTTTCATTTTCAAGAAGTGGTTTCATTTGAATGACATCTGATTTCCAACCCAATAAAATTTTCAATTGATTAAACATACATGCTCCCCAGTGTTTTCACTTATTATTTTTGATAAGAAAGTTGATGGATTACATTATATCTTAGTAAACAGGATGAAACGCCAGGTTTCAATGACGTTATAAAAGGAAATACAGATCGCGGAGCTGAAACGCTCCGCGCTTGATAGTGCTAGCTAATTGCTTGGCGCTGGGTTTGGGCTTGTATCTGTGGTAGGCGCTGTGACTTCAACACGACTAGGTTCATTGGTAATAACCGTTTCTGTTTTAGAAACGCCGGAACCCATAAAGAAGTAATAACCAGCAATAGCTAAAAACACAATAATGACAATTGCAACGATCGCAACAATACTTGAACTTGAATCGTCGGCCATGACAAAAACTCCTTTGGTTGTTAATTTCACGCAGTCATTTATTAGTATACTTTAGCCCCATTACCTTATACAGCTTTCTCTTCCTTCTTTTTGGGCAAATAAAGATCTGTAATCGTGCCTTCAAAAATTTCTGAAGCAAGCGGTATCGTTTCTGAGAGCGTGGGATGAGGATGAATTGTTAAAGCGATATCTTCCGCATCACATCCCATTTCGATGGCTAAGGCGGTCTCACTGATTAATTCTCCAGCGTTCACTCCAACAATCCCTGCCCCAATGATGCGTTTATCTTGATCAAAAAGCAGCTTTGTCATACCTTCACTTCGTGCAATAGAAAGAGCGCGGCCACTTGCAGCCCACGGGAAAGTGCTTTTATCATATTTAATCCCTTTTGCTTTTGCTTCATTTTCAGTCATACCTGTCCAAGCAATTTCAGGATCAGTATAGGCAACACTTGCGATACTTTTAGGATCAAAATAATGTTTTAAGCCTGCGATCACTTCAGCTGCAACGCGACCTTCCGGCATCGCTTTATGCGCAAGCATAGGATTACCACAAATATCACCAATCGCAAAAATATGAGGAACATTCGTACGGCACTGTTTATCAACCGGGATAAAACCACGCTCATCGACTTTGACACCGGCTTTTCCTGCATCGATCATCTTACCATTAGGACGCCTTCCAACTGCGCAAAGAATCCGATCAAATTTTTCAGGATTAGCGCTTGCTCCCTCGCCTTCGAATGTGACATACAAACCATCTTTTTTGGCTTCAACTTTTACTACTTTTGTTTTTAAATATATATTTTCATAACGAGCGCGAATGCGTTTAAAAAGTGGATTAATTAAATCTTTATCAGCACCCGGTAAGATTTGGTCCATTAATTCTACAATCGTTATCTTAGATCCCAACGCGTGATAAACGGTTGCCATTTCAAGTCCGATGATCCCGCCGCCGATGACGAGCATTGTACCTTTCACATCAGCAAGTTCTAATGCACTGGTCGAATCAAGAATTCTTGAATCATCTGGCAAGCCTGGTAACATCACAGGCGTTGAACCTGCGGCAATAATGGCATTTTCAAAGGTTATTTTTTCTTTTTTTCCATCACTTGCTGTCACTTCAATTTCGTGATCAGAAATAAATTTTCCTTCTCCGTGTATAACATTTACTTTTCTTTGTTTTGCTAAAAGCTTTAAACCACCGGTCAATTTCGCAATCACATTATTTTTAAAAGCGCGTAGCTTTTCTAAATTAATATCGGGTTGCCCAAAAGTAATGCCGTGCGGTGCTGCATCTGCTGCATCATCTATGACTTTTGCAGCATGGAGTAGTGTTTTAGAAGGAATACATCCGACATTTAAACAAACGCCTCCTAAGGCGTCATAACGTTCAATAAGTGTTACCTTTTTACCTAAGTCTGCTGCGCGAAATGCAGCAGTATAACCGCCTGGCCCACTGCCAAGCACAACAACTTCAGTTTGAATACTCATGATTTTCCTCTATAGCAACAAATTGCGAATATCACTTAGCATTTGCGTCAAATACACCATGAAACGTGCACCTTCAGCGCCATCGATAACGCGGTGGTCATAAGAAAGAGATAACGGCAACATAAGACGGGGAACAAATTGATCCTCTTCATAAACAGGCTTAACGCTTGCTTTGGAAACGCCAAGAATAGCAACTTCCGGATAATTGATGATCGGTGTAAATGCGCTTCCCCCAATTCCACCCAAGCTTGAAATAGAGAAACAACCGCCTTGTAAATCCTTGGGTAATAATTTTTTCGTTCGGGCTTTCTCACTTAATACGCTTAATTCTTTCGCAAGGTCGACTAATCCTTTTTTATCTACATCACGCACCACAGGCACCATTAAACCATCCGGCGTGTCGACTGCAACACCAAGATGAAAATAATGTTTTAAGACTAGATTTTCACCCGTTGCATCCAGTGATGCATTGAAAGTTGGAAATGCTTTTAATGCAGCAACGGCGGCTTTCATTACAAAAACCAAAGGCGTTAACTTCACGTTTTGATGATCAAGCTGTGTTTTCTGTGCTTTTCGAAAATCTTCTAAACTTGTAATATCAGCTTCACCAAATTGTGTCACATGAGGAATAAGCATCCAATTACGCTGAAGATTTTTCCCCGATATTTTTTTAACGCGCGACAAGGGCTGTTCGGAAACGATGCCGAATTGAGTAAAATCAATATTGGGTAAATGATAGGTAGGCATGCTAGAAGAAACTTGGACTCTTGCTAATTGATTTTTAACGAAAGCTTGAATGTCTTCCTTTAAAACACGCGCTTTTTTACCACTACCGATGACTTGCGCCAAATTAACCCCTAATTCGCGCGCGAGTCGTCGCACCCCCGGACCTGCATGAGTGTCACTCGCTTTTTGAACGGTGCCAGTTAGTACATTGTCATCTTGATCTTCAACATTCAAATCGTCGTTATTGTCCACTTGAGCTTTTTGCGGCTGAATTTTACTCTCTTCACGATCTTTGACTTGCTCCACCGTGGATTGTTTTGAATCAGCTTTCTTACTCTTCGCTTTTTCTGCGCGCTCTGTTTTTTTCAAAACTTCAGCTTGTTCCACTTGTTCGGCTTGATTACTGGCTTGTTCAACCGCTGTGGTTAACGTCAAAATAGGCGCACCGGTCGCAACTTGATCGCCTACTTTGACTAAAATTTCTTTAACGAGACCTGCATCGGGTGTGGGCAACTCCATGGTAGCTTTATCAGATTCTAAAGTTACAACCGGGGTATCAACTTCAACCTTATCCCCAGGTTTGACTAATATTTCAATCACTGTAACGTCGGTGCCACCAAAATCGGGGGTTAATACTTTTTTAATTGAAGCCAAGACCTATCCTCCCTTAAGTTTATTTTCGCTTAAGTGCAATTGCCCCAGGCAAAGTTGGATTATACTGTTTCTGGATTGGGTTTATTAGGATTAATACCGTATTTTTTTATGGCCTTTTTCACTAAATCAACAGAAATGATTTTATCTTGGGCTAAGGCATGAAGGGCTGCGACCACAATATAATTACGATCCACTTCAAAGAATTCACGTAAATTGGTACGGGTATCGCTGCGACCAAACCCATCGGTGCCTAAGGTCAGGTAAGTTTTATTCAAATAAGGACGAATTAAATCAGCATACGCTTTCACATAATCAGTTGCTGCAACTACGGGTCCTGCTTGTTGATCTAAACATTGCGCCACATAACTAACTTTTGCTTTCTCGCCGGGATGAAGCAAGTTATGACGGGTTACCTCTGCGCCTTCACGACGTAATTCACCAAAACTTGTTACACTCCAGATATTGGCATGGATCGAAAAGTCTTGTTCCAATAAATCACTCGCAGCGATCACTTCATTCAGAATCGTACCGCTTCCCAACAGTTGAATTTGTGGTTTAGCCTTTACAGGGGATTTGAACAAATACATCCCTTTAATAATCGCCGCTTCCACATTTGCAGGCATGGAGGGTTGAACATAGCGCTCATTCATGGCCATGACATAATAAAGCACATCTTTTTCTTGCTCATACATTTCTTGCAAGCCATGCTGAATAATGACAGCCATTTCGTAACCAAAAGTGGGGTCATAAGCCCGACAACTTGGATAAGTGGATGCGATTAATAAGCTGTTGCCATCTTGATGCTGCAACCCTTCACCTTCGAGGGTTGTTCGTCCTGCTGTCGCACCAATTAAAAATCCGCGCGCGCGCATATCGGAGGCTGCCCAAATTAAATCACCAACACGTTGAAAACCAAACATCGAGTAGTAAGTAAAGAAAGGAATCATCGGTAAGCGATTCGTTGCATAAGAAGTGGCTGCCGCAATAAATGAACACATACAACCAGCCTCTGTAATACCTTCTTCTAACACTTGACCGTCTTTCGATTCATGATAATAGAGGAACTGTTCTTTATCCTCGGGTATATATAATTGGCCAACCGGTGAATAAATCCCAACTTGGCGGAATAAGGATTCTAATCCAAATGTGCGAACTTCATCAGAAAAAATAGGTACCACACGCTTGCCAATAATTTTGTCTTTTAATAAAACATTTAAAATGCGACCGAGTACCATGGTGGTTGACATCGTGCGATCAGCCGAACCTTTTAAAATAGCATCAAAGGCTGCAAGCGCTGGCACCGCTAACGTATTAGTGACAACTTGACGTTCAGGAATATAGCCACCTAGCGCTTCACGGCGAGCTTGTAAATATTGTAACGCAGGATCATTGCTTGGTGGGCGATAAAAAGGAAGTTGTAACAATTCATCATCTTTAATAGGAAGTTTAAAACGATCACGAAAAGCTTTTAATTCATCTTCGGTCATTTCTAATTGATTATGAGCAACATTGCGGCCTTCCGCAGTTTTTGTTCCTAAACCATAACCTTTTACACCTTGCGTTAAAATGACGGTCGGTTGATTTGCATGGTGAACAGCTGCATGGTATGCAGCATAAATTTTAACTGAATCATGTCCGCCACGATGAAATAACGCAATCTCATCATCAGATAAATCGGCAACCAAAGCTTGCAATTCTTCCGTGTTAAATAAAAATTCCCGCGTGTAAGCACCACCGCGTACATAAGCTGTTTGCAAATCACCATCAACGCATTCAGTTAAACGTTTTGCTAATAATCCTTTTTTATCTTTAGCAAAAATCGGATCCCAATGACTATCCCACAAAACTTTAATGACGTTCCATTGTGCGCCACGAAATACACTTTCAAGCTCTTGAACGATTTTATAGTTGCTACGCACTAACCCATCTAAACGTTGTAAATTACAATTAACAACAAAAATTAAGTTATCTAATTTTTCTCGGGCAGCGAGGGTTAAACCTGCAATAGATTCCGGTTCATCCATTTCCCCATCACCACAAAATACCCAAACCTTGCGATCTCCCAGCGAGAGCAACCCTCGATGATCTAAATATTTTAAGAAGCGTGCTTGATAAACCCCTTGCAGCATCCCAAGACCGAGTGACACGGTAGCAAACTGCCAGAAAGTGGGCATCAGCCAAGGGTGCGGATAAGAAGAAATCCCTTTACCGTGAACTTCTTGTCTAAAATTGAGAAGCTGTTGTTCGGTAAGACGTCCTTCTAAATAAGCACGCGCATAATTTCCTTCTGCCGAATGACCTTGAAAATAAATCAAGTCACCCAATTGTTTATCTGTCGTGCCCCGGAAAAAATGATTGAGACCGACCTCGTAAAGCGTTGCAATCGAAGCGTAAGATGACAAATGACCCCCGACACCCCCCGCTGCAAGTTTTGCACGTAACACCATAACAATGGCATTCCAACGATTCGTGGCATCAATCACGGCTTCCTTTTCTAAATCGCCAGGATAAGCAGCTTGGTCTTGCGGATTAATTGTGTTGACATAGGGTGTGGCTAACTGACCAACTGGCTGGACCCCTTTTTTTTGCGCTTCTTCTAATAATTTTTTTAAAATAAATTCTGCGCGCGCTTTACCTTCATGCTTGATCAATGAAGCTAAGGCATCTAGCCATTCTTTTGTTTCGGTTGGATCATTATCACTCCGCATTTTTGTCATTTACACAATTCCTAACCTAAACTAAATGATATGCATTATTTTTGGGGGGTAAGTTTAACTAAATTGGCAGTAAAAACCAAAGACTTCGGTCTATTTTAACTCAATTAGTTTTCGGAGAGAGGGAACCTACCGCAATCTTCTATGCAAGTTGTTGAAAAAAATGAAAATATTTATCTGCTTTGTTTTACGGCTTCTTTTTGATGACGACTCGATTCCAGGGCATTGCACATTTGCTGTGCACCCTTTAGCAAACGGGGACCAGCACGATCGATCAAATCTGCATTGATGGCAAAAAAAGCATTTGCAGCGACAGCGGAAAGCGCTGACCAGGGCTGCCAAGCTTTTTGCCAATCGGATTTTTGAGTGTCGGTGATGACGACTTCTGGGTCTTCTGCGAGAATACTCTCGATACTGACGTTTGGCGCTACCCCTTGCGCTTCCTTAAAAATATTTTCTCCACCGCATAATTCAATCACTTCATTAATCCAATTGTCTTTATTAACCGTCATCCAGGTATAAGTACCAATCTGATAAAAAACACGGACTTTCGATTTTGCACTATAGCGCTTTTTAATAGCCGCCAATGTTTGCTCGAAAAGTTTAGCTTGAGCTGAAGCTTCTTCACCCAAGTGAGTCAGTTCGCCAAAAGCGCGCATGCGACGCGGGATGTCCTTTAACTTATGCGGGGCACTAACATAAATAGGAATACCCATTTTTTTAAAGGGAGCCAGTTGATGCGCAAAAGTATGACCCCAAGTGATGATGAGATCGGGTTCAAGAGCAATAATCCGCTCTAAATCAAGCCCATGAAATGCGCCTATGATGGGAATTTTTTTAGCGCCCGCGGGATAATCACAGCCTTGGATAACACCAACGATTTTCGAACCTGCCCCTATGGCAAAAAGTATCTCTGTAATATCAGGCGCAAGGCTAATGATCCGCTCAGCAGGTTTTGTAAGGTTAATCACGTTACCCACATCATCGCTTAGAAAAGCATGGCTCAATGCAGGAATAATACTGAGCATTACAATAGAACAAAACCATCGATGCATTGTTATGGATAAAGCAAGGTAAATAACGCGACTAAGATAAGCGCAACGACAAGTGTACGATCAATAAGATTGATGGCTTGATTTTCAATCGTTGCATCATTTTTTGCAATAGCATCGGTTGCACTAATACCTGCAAGTCCTGTCTCACGTAATAAAATGTGATTGTTACGCGGAGAAAGTGAAAAGTACCGGCGGTAGGTTTGGCAAACTTCAACAAAGTGACCACTTAATGCAAAAAGAAAAGCAAAAAGTCGTGCGGGAATCCAATCTAAAATTGATAAAATCTGACCGGCAGTTTTCATGAGTTTAGGATCGGGGCGCTGTTCTTTGGCGGTCGATAAAGAAATCGTTCGGTAAAGTAAGGGCCCAAGTGGACCCAACACAACATACCAAAACAAAACGCCAAATACGCGCTCATTCGCTGCAACAAAAAGATGACCCAAAAAATCTTTCTGTAAAGAAACATTTTTTTCAGAAATAGTGAGATGAAAAGTGCTTTCCAATTTTTCTTGAGCAGATGCCTCTTCATTTTTTGTCAAAGCAGTAATGCAAGCAAAAGTATCTGCCCAAAGATTATGGGGACCTAGACAATATAAGAAGAAAATTAATTGAAAACTAAGCGATAAAATTCCGTATAAAAAACTTTTTAAAATAAAATCAATCAATACCACGATCATCAGTAAAGGAATAATATTAATTGCTAATAGAATATAAGAGGAAGCGTAAGGAATCCGTTTGACTAAACTGTGTTGATAAGAAAAAAACCAACCCCAACGACGCAAATGACTCCAATCAAAAAAACGCTCAACTACTAAACCGACAAACGCAACAATAAAAGTCATGCAAGTAATTCCCTAAAATAATCCCAATTAAAAGCCGCTCCTGGATCGGTTTTACGTAGCGGAGCAATATCTGAATGGCCCACAATGGCATTGGAAAGAATACATGGATAATAAGTTTTTAAAACTTTAACAACTGCGCTTAAGGCGTCATATTGCATGGGTTCGTAGGGTAGAGAATCCGTTCCTTCTAATTCTATCCCAATCGAAAAATCATTACACCTTTCCCTCCCTTGATAGTTTGAAACGCCTGCATGCCAGGCGCGTTTATTAAAAGGAACGAATTGAATCAGCTGGCCGTTCCGTTTAATAAGCAAATGTGCTGACACAGTCAAATCCACAATCAGGGAATAATATGGATGCTGGGTGGGATCAAGCTTACCGCAAAAAAAATCTTCAATGGCGCCCGTGCCAAACTCACCCGGTGGCAAACTAATGTTATGAATCACAATTAAGTCGATTGTTGCCTCGGAAGGGCGGTCATCACAATGCGGCGAGGGCAAAAATAATGCTGGTGTTAGTAAACTGTCTTGGTTAATACTCAGTCTCATAAGATTAATTTGATTGCAAATCGAGAAGAAATATTAAAAAATGACTACCGTTTCCGGTGAGTGAAAGTAATCTGATCCAAGTATTCTAGCCGGTTCTGCCTTGAAAGCCTATGAGAAAATGACATGCAAACCGATAAAATTAAACAATTAATTGAATCTTCTCTAACAAACGCCTCCGTTTTTGTAGAAGGTGATGGTGCGCATTTTACTGCCACTGTCGTGAGCGCCGCCTTTGCGGATAAAAGCCGAATTGCCAAACAGCAAATGGTTTACGATGCTGTTCGCACGGAAATCCTAGACGGTACGCTCCATGCGCTATCAATTAAAACCTATACACCCGAGGAATGGGAACAGCTGAATAGGAATTCTTAAACATGGAAAAGTTAATTATCAAAGGCGCGACTCCTTTAAACGGAGAAATACGTATCTCGGGTGCTAAAAATGCTGCGCTGCCTATCCTTGCAGGTTCATTATTAAGCCAACATCCGATTCAAATCAGTAATATTCCCCATCTCCAAGATGTGATAACCATTGTAAGTTTGTTAGGACAATTGGGTGTAAGAGTTACTTTAGATGAACGATCCAATATTGAAGTGGATGCCAGTACGTTAAAATCATTTCACGCGCCCTACGAGCTCGTTCGTACGATGCGAGCTTCCGTTCTAGTGCTTGGCCCCCTACTCAGTCGTTTTGGACAGGCAGAAGTATCGCTTCCTGGTGGATGCGCTATTGGTACACGTCCTGTTGATCAGCATCTTAAAGGCTTACAAGCCATGGGTGCAGAAATTAAAATTGAAAATGGCTATATCAAAGCGCACGCAAAAGAACTTCACGGTGCAACCATCGTCATGGAACTTGTGACGGTGACAGGAACAGAAAATATCATGATGGCCGCAGTGTTAGCTAAGGGCCAAACAATTATTCACAATGCCGCCCGTGAACCGGAAGTCGAAGATTTAGCTAATTTCTTGATTGGATTAGGCGCTCAAATACGCGGTGCTGGCACCTCAACTATTATCATTGACGGGGTGAAAGAATTAACTGGCGGCAGCTATCATGTTCTTCCCGATCGAATTGAAACAGGCACTTATTTGGCAGCGGCCGTCATTACCCGCGGCAGAATTAAACTCAAGAACACTCGCCCTGATCTTTTAGAATCTGTTCTTTTGAAGCTTGAAGAAATCGGTGCACGCATCGATACGGGACCCGACTGGATTCTGCTCGACATGAAAGGTGAACGCCCCCATGCTGCCAATATCAGCACTGCCCCTTACCCAGCCTTCCCAACTGATATGCAAGCTCAAATGATGGCTGTCAATGCAGTCGCACAAGGGACGGGTGTAATTACGGAAACAGTATTTGAAAATCGATTTATGCACGTTCAAGAATTACAACGAATGGGTGCAAATATCGCGCTCAAGGGAAACACAGCTATTTGCACAGGCACCGAAAGATTACGCGGGGCCCCTGTCATGGCAACTGACTTACGTGCTTCAGCATCATTAGTATTGGCAGCACTCGCAGCGCATGGTGAAACCACGATTGACCGCATCTACCATATTGATCGTGGATATGAATGCATTGAAGAAAAGTTTGCCCAACTTGGCGCACAAATTCATCGGGTTCCTTCAGAGTTAGTGGAGTAAAAAAGTAGACGATTATTTTTGCCTCTGGTTTAAATCTGCGACGCAATGCATGGTCTTGATTGCAAAGACAAGTTACAGTGTTGATATTAATCGTCCATCTCATCTCTGCAAGTATGGCAAGCTGCAATAACCCGCGCAGTGCGCCACTCCATTAATTCCCCAAATAAAAATTCAACGTTTGCCTCAACCCTGCATCAATACTTGTTGTGGGTTGCCATTGCAAATGCTGTTGCGCTGCATGAATAGCGGGAACACGTAGACTTACGTCTTGGTAACCCTCACCATAATATTGTCCTGCCTCAATTGATACTAATTCAATGGCCTGCGCTCGAGCTTGGTAAGCTGGATGATGCGCATTAATTAATGAAACTATTTTTTCCGCAAGGCTGCGAATCGAAAGATTTTCATCTGGATTACCAATATTAAATATACGATTGGATGCGACTTCATTTTTATTTTCGATGATCCGTAATAAAGCAGCAATGCCATCATCAATGTAAGTAAAGCACCGTTTTTGTGCACCTCCATTGACAAGATTGATATTTTCAGCGCGCATAACATTGCCAATAAATTGAGTAAGCACGCGTGATCCACCCGGCTTTGGATTGGTAATGTCATCAAGTCTTGGCCCGTACCAATTGAAAGGTCTGAATAAGGTGTAGCGTAATCCTTTATGCTTACCATAAGC
Organism: Gammaproteobacteria bacterium; assembly: GCA_013816845.1. NCBI lineage: Bacteria > Pseudomonadati > Pseudomonadota > Gammaproteobacteria > Gammaproteobacteria bacterium. The sequence continues at coordinate 78,517 of JACDDU010000002.1, read as the reverse complement.
ATAAATTAAACGATCTAATAATTGTTTTGACGTTGCATAAATCCAACGTTCTTTGTGCACGGGGCCTGTCACTAAATGACTATGTTCTTCATCAAAAGCATCATCCTGGCACATGCCATAGACTTCGGACGTTGAAGGAAAAATCAAACGTTTTTGTAATTCAACGCATAGCCTTACAATTGCAAGGTTTGCTTCAAAATCTAACTCAAAGACCCGCAATGGATTCGTTACATAAGTTACAGGCGTTGCAATAGCAACCAACGGTAAGACAACATCGGAGGATGCAATTGCTTCCTTAATCCAAGTGGTTTCTTGCGTTATGTCCCCTAAACGAAAATTGAATCGTTCATGCTGAAGAAGCAATGCTAATTTATCTTGATTAAGATCGATTGCAGTAATATGCCAATTCGTATGAGTAAGAATCGCCTCACACAAATGGCTACCAATAAAACCATTGGCACCGAGAATAAAAACATTCATTGAAATATCCAAAAATTAATTAAAAATTTGATACATTACATCAAGCACACGATCATGATCAGCATCCGTCATGGATGGAAACAAAGGTAAGCTCACAATTCGCTCACAGACATCTTCAGCATGCGGGAAATCGCCCAGAGAAAATCCGAATGTTTTACGATAGTAAGGATATAAATGAACGGCGCGATAATGTAATCCGGTACCAATGTTGCGCTCCTTCATCGCTTCCATAAATTCATTACGATTCATTCGGGTTACGGGTTCATTAATCAAGGGTGTATAAATATGCCAAGCATGGAAATGATCATAACTTGGTGTTTGCGGTAATTGCCATTGGGGCCAATCGGATAAAGCTTCTTGATAGCGCGCCGCTAACTCATTACGACGCACCAGAAAACCTTGCAAATCATTTAATTGATGGATGCCAATTGCAGCTTGAATATCCATCATATTCGCTTTATAACCTGGCAAAACCACTTCATAATCTTGACTACCCCCTTTGCCATAACGATTCCATGCTTGACGATCGATGCCATGAAAGCGTAGACGACCTATGTGCTCGGCTAATTGTTGATCGCGAGTCACGACACAACCACCTTCGCCTGTCGTCATATTTTTTGTAGGATGAAAACTAAAAACTTGCGTATCACCAAAACTGCCAATGGTTTTATTTTTATATTCTGCTCCCATCGCATGGGCTGCATCTTCAAGAACGCGTAGATTATATTTGGTAGCTAATTCATAAATGGGATCAAGATCAATCGCAAGGCCTGCAAAATGAACAGGCATGATGACACGCGTTCTTTCAGTAATCGCTTGTTCAATTAAATCAATATCCATGTTTAATGTTGCAGGATCGATATCAACTAGTTTCGGAACACCCCCTGCTAAAACAATCGCATTTAAAGTTGCAGCGAAAGTTAAAGGCGTTGTAATTATTTCATCACCCGGTTCCACCCCCATTCCTAATAAAGAAAAATGTAACCCAGCTGTTGCTGAAGTGAGTGGCAAAACATAGGGGGCTTGGAAATAAGCTTTTAAATTTTCTGAAAAAGCCGCAACACGGGGGCCTGTTGCAATCCAACCACTTTTTAAACAAGTTACCACATCATCAATCGCTTCTTGGCTGATCGTTGGTTTTGAAAATGGCAAAAATTCTTCAGACATAATCATCCTCGCAAAATTAGTTGCTTCGCGCCAAAAGATAAACGCCCGTCATAATAATAAATATACCGACAATACGCGTTGCACTTAAAGATTCGCCAAACCAATAATAAGCTGCAACAGCATTCACAATATAACCTATGCTAAGCATGGGGTAGGCAAGGCTAACTTCAACGCGCGATAAAACAATGAGCCATACGACAACGCTTGCCACATATAAACTCAATCCTGTAACAATCGGTGGGTTAAGCATCACTTTGGTCGCAATGGGCAATACATTGGCGCCCGTAAAATCAAAGTGACCGATTTGAGTCATGCCCGCCTTCAAGAGTAGTTGAGCTACTGCATTCAGTAACACCCCAATGAGGAGTAAAAGAAAAATCATGGGTGTGTGCCTTTTATTAAGCTTTTATTAAATGAGAATTGCATCATACAAAATTTAAGGGTTTTTTCATATATTCAGTAAAAAATTCAGCTATAATGGCGCAATTTCGTTATTCTACTAATCGCGTTTGTTTATGACTAAGTTACGAGGATTTCCTATGAGTACGTTAGTTGGAAGAAAAGCTCCCGATTTTACAGCCGCCGCAGCACTTGCTAACGGCGAAATTACCCCTAATTTTAACCTTCATAATGCCATTGCTAAAAAATATGGTATTGTGTTCTTTTATCCCCTTGATTTTACTTTTGTTTGTCCTTCCGAATTAATTGCGCTTGATAAACGTATGGATGAATTTAACGCATTGAATGTTGTAGTCATGGGCGTTTCGATTGATTCTCAATTTACCCACAATGCATGGCGTAACACGCCTGTTGCGAATGGTGGGATTGGGCCAGTACGCTATCCTTTAATTGCCGATGTTAATCATCAAATTTGCCAAGCCTACGGCATTGAGCATCCTACTGCGCATGTTGCATTGCGTGGTGCTTTCGTTATCGATAAGCAAGGCATCATTCGTTCACAAATTGTAAACGATTTACCGCTTGGCCGAAATGTTGATGAGTTACTACGCTTAATTGATGCGTTGGAATTTCATGAAAAACACGGTGAAGTTTGTCCTGCTGGTTGGACGAAAGGCAAAACGGGTATTAAACCAACAACGGAAGGAATTGCTCACTATCTTTCCTCACAAGCAAAAGATTTATAAACTGCTTTTAATTTATTAACTTTCCCACTCATCAGTGGGAAAGTTAAATAATCGATCAAAAAAGAATTAAAAATACGCAACTCCGTAATTAATCTATTCCATTCTTGCAAAAAACTTTTAAAAACCCTCTATCTCTGTTATAAACGCACCTCGGAAATTCGAATCAAAACAACAAATAAACTTGTTAGTTTTGTTTTCTTTTTTCGATTAGAGCAAATTAATTGCCGGCAAGTAACTAAAAATAAGCAGCTTCATCAGTCGTTAGGGTGAATATTGCATCAATAATATTAACATCAGGTTGATTTTAGAACTCGTCCGGATTAAACATTTCAAGGAGATCTATAACTATGAACTTAAAACTCGTTGTTGCGTCAATGAGCTTACTTGGATTGGTTAGCTGTCCGGTGTTTGCAGCAACTGATTCGAATGATATGAATACAAAGGCAAGCAAGTATTCAACAACTCAAACCAAGGTTTATCATAAAAAACCACATCATAAAATCGTTAAGCAAACTACAGTACAGGACGAATACAAAGAAGTCGTTAGCTTGCCAGTACAACCTGCACCTGTTGAAATGATTTGCACTATTAGTGAATCTTCATTGGTTCTTGATGCTGCAACCCAAAATGTGGGTCGCGCCATTCCAAATCCATGTACACCGGGTTGGTTCAATCGCATTTCCGTCAGCGGCGGTATGAATGTTGATTTAGGAAAATGGGGCAATCGTAATACCAATTTGATGGGTGAAAACTACAAACGTTTATCTCTCAATGACGTTTACTTGAATGTAACTGCTAACATAAACGATTGGGCGCGTGCTTTTGCTAGCATCAGCTACAATACAGCTACGATTAATGACCCAATTTTATCTAACACGACTACACATTATGCTGAATATGATGCTGCTTACAGCAATAATGTGCTAACGGGTTCTTCAAACGCTCTACAAATCGAACAAGCTTTCTTAACCGTTGGCAATTTCGAAGTTTCCCCCGTTTACTTCCAAGCTGGTAAACAATTCCAAGATTTCAGCCGGTATGAAATTCATCCGATTACTGAAAGCTTGACCCAAGTCATGTCAAAAACTTTAGCAACTTCTGCTAAATTAGGCTTTATTGCAAGTGGATTTAATGGATCGGTATTTATATTTGATGATCCAATTTCTAAAGTTGGCCAATCCAGCAATACGACGAACTATGGTGTTTCGCTCGGCTTTGATATGCCAACCGAACAATACGGTTTAAGCGTTGGCGCTGCTTGGCTTTATAACTTGATGGGTGTGAATGACATTGCTTACAACGTCAATCAATTCAATCAAAACAATGCTGCGTTAGGTACAACCGGTGGTTATACTTCTCGTAAATCGGGTGCTGCAGCTTATGCAGATTTCAATACGGGTCCTTTCTATATTGGTGCGCGTTACACCACAGCCTTACAACGCTTCAACGTTAACGATTTACCATCCAATGGTATCGCTGACATTGTTGCGGGAACGGGTGCTCCGATTGCTGATGCAGATGGTGCAAGACCTTGGTCCGCTGGTCTCCAAGCCGGTTATGGTTTCTCTTGCTGGGATAAAACCCAAAACATCACGATTGGTTACCAAACCTCTCGCGAAGCTGCTGGCTTAAACATGCCGAAGCATCGCTGGTTGGGTTCCTATAACATCGATGCATGGAAAAATACTAACTTTGCAATCGAGTGGGATCATGACACAGCTTACAACGTTGCCCATGGTGGTTCCGGTAAAGTTTCGAATCTCGTTTCTTTACGCGCTGCTGTTAAGTTTGCTTAAGATTGAATGTAAATGCCCGCGCATGCGGGAAAAAAGCCCGCAAAAGCGGGCTTTTTTTTGTCTTGAATTTCCTCTGCGCGCAAGTATTCTTAGTGCAATTGAGCGTCAGGGAATAATTTGCAGTATCCTAACTTTAAAAAGACTACTTCGGATTTATTCCAAATCGATTAGCAATAAAGCAAAACAATTCTGCTGTGCGTTGTGCATCATATATAGCGGAGTGAGCTTGCTGCATATCAAAAGGAATTTTTGCACGTCGGGTTGCCCGAGCAAGCACTGTTTCTCCCAATGCTAATGCAGAAAGTGAGGCCGTATCAAAAGTTGTGAAAGTATGAAAAGGACTATCCACAATTTGACTTCGACGAATAGCAGATAGGATAAAATTCAAATCAAACCAAGCATTATGTCCTACCAACACTGCTCGATAGCAGCCAACTTGCTGTAATTTCTCTTTAATAAAAGTGAAAAGACGATGTAAAGCTTGGGCTTCGGGAATGGCATAGCGTAAAGGACCATAAGGGTCAATCCCGGTTATTGCTAAAGCTTCTGGCTCAATATTAGCACCAGCAAAAGGTTCAATATGGAAGGCATGGGTTTCTTCAGGCGTTAACTTGCCATTCTCACCCAAACCAACTATTACCGCTGCGACCTCAAGCAATGCATCAGTTTGTGGATTTAAACCTGCCGTTTCTACGTCAATAACAACTGGCATTAACCCGCGAAAACGTCGAGAATATGGAGATCTTGGCTGATTCATTATTTTTATGTTTTGATTGAGAAAAATCGCAAGGTCTAACTGCCTTACTTAAAATTTTTCGATTGAAAACCATTTAAATTTCACAGTACAGTGTACCTAAAATTCTTTCGTTGAGTATAGTATGCCAATCTTTTCTGTTAACCCCACACTCGTTTCTTTGCGCGATAATATCACAACTGCTTATCGAATGGATGAAGCAGATTGCTTAAAAAATTTAGTCCAGACGCTTCGACTTCCAGAGTCCTCACTCTTTGAGATTGAATCGCATGCTATGCAACTCGCGGGTGAGAGTCGCGCTTTTAAGAAAAAGCAGGGGAAAATAGAGGCCCTGCTCGATCACTACAACCTTTCTTCGGAAGAAGGCATTGCCCTCATGTGCTTAGCAGAAGCCTTATTACGCATTCCCGATCAATCCACTATTGATCAATTAATTAGCGATAAGCTGAGCGCACTTGATTGGAAACAACATATTAAGCGCGATAACCCCTTATTTATGAATGCTGCAACCTGGTCATTATTTATAACGGGTCAAATCTATGGCGCAGATGCGCCAGAAAAAAATTTAAGTGCGACTTTAAAAAACTTAGGCGGCCGCTTCAGCATGACAATTTTGCGTCCCATTGTCATGAAAATGATGAAGATAATCGGCACACAATTTGTGATTGGGCAAACGATCGAAAAAGCCTGGGATAATGCCCAACCTTTACAAAAAAAAGGATATTTATTTTCTTTTGATATGCTGGGCGAAGCAGCGCGAACCGCAGTGGATGCGGAACAATATTTTAATGCTTACTTACATGCGATTGAAACGCTAGGAAAACATGCAAAAAGTACGAACCTTTTAGACAACCCCGGTATTTCTGTTAAGTTATCAGCATTACATCCGCGCTACGAATACACCCAACATGAAAGACTTTTACAAGAATTACCCCCTATCCTCATGGCATTAATTCATAAAGCAAAGCAGTATCATGTATCTTTAATTATTGATGCAGAAGAAGCAGATCGGCTTGATTTATCGCTCGATCTTTTTGAAATTGTTTTTTCTGATCCTTCAATTCGTGATTGGTCGGGGTTAGGCTTAGCAGTGCAAGCCTATCAAAAGCGCGCTTTTTTTGTGATTGATTGGTTGCAAGCTTTAGCAAAATCACAAGAAAAAAGAATGATTGTACGCTTGGTAAAAGGTGCTTATTGGGATGCTGAAATCAAACAAACGCAAGCCCTTGGTTTAGAAAATTATCCTGTGTTTACGCGTAAAAGTGCCACGGATGTTTCTTATCTTGCGTGTGCAAAAAAAATGTTAGCGATGCAGAGTGAAATTTATAGTCAGTTTGGTACGCATAATGTTTATACGATTGCAGCCATCAAAACAATGGCAGGAGAAAATACAAATTTTGAATTTCAAGGCTTGTATGGCATGGCTGCAGCCATTTATGATCAATTGCTAGAAGCACCGGAATTTGATGTTCCCTGTCGGCTTTATGCACCCGTAGGCACACATCGTGAGTTACTCGGTTATTTAGTTCGACGTTTATTAGAAAATGGTGCGAATACTTCTTTTCTAAATCGCTTAGCCGATCATGAAACACCCCTTGATCAATTAATTAAAAATCCCATGCAATACATTGAAGAACATCAGTATGCACCCCACCCAAAAATTCCTTTACCGAAAAATATTTATCGCGCGTGGGAAAATTCCACCGGCATTGATTTATCCAATTCGCACACTACGACGATGCTTGATCAATATTTACAACAACGTATCATCCAAGAAAATAATGCAACCTCATTAGTCTATCAACAATCATTCGGCCTGCAGCACGCCATTCAAAAAGTTGCGCCGTACAATACCGATCAAAACATTGCACGGATTGTTCCGCTTGAAGCAAAAAGTGTGGAGTTGGCACTCGTTGCTGCCACGGAAGCTTGCAACCATTGGTCAACGTTAAGTGCCGATACGCGTGCCGCTATTTTTGAAAAAGCAGCCGATTTATTTCAAGAAGAAATGCCAAGTTTGATTGCGCTATTAATTCAAGAAGGGGGTAAATGTTTACCCGATGCGATTGCTGAAATTCGAGAAACGATCGAGTATTGTCGTTATTATGCTTATCGGGCGCGTCTTGACCTAACACCAATCATTTTGCCCAGTATCACTGGCGAACAAAATGAATTGAGCTTACATCCACGCGGCGTCTTTGCCTGCATTAGCCCTTGGAATTTTCCTTTAGCCATTTTTACCGGTCAAATTGTTGCAGCACTCGTGGTCGGCAATACAGTGATTGCAAAACCTGCTGAACAAACTCCTTTAATTGCTTATCGCGCTGTGCAAATCCTACATCAAAGCGGCGTACCCACTGATGTATTGCAATTGCTAATTGGACCTGGTCGCGAGATTGGACCGCTCTTGAGCCAAGATGAACGTATTGCCGGCATTTTATTTACCGGCTCTACAGCGACTGCAAAAAGTATTGAACGCAACCTTGCGAACCGCGAAGGGCCCATTGCAACCTTTGTTGCAGAAACCGGGGGCCAAAATTCCATGATTATTGATTCTTCGGCCTTACCCGAACAAGCACTTCTCGATGTTGTTGCTTCAGCTTTTAATAGCGCGGGTCAACGCTGCTCTGCCTTGCGAGTTTTATTTATACAAGAAGACATTGCCCCGCGTTTCATTGACTTGCTGCAAGGCTATTTGCGTGAATTAAAGGTAGGTAATCCTGCTTTAATACAAACTGATGTCGGCCCTGTCATTGACGAACAAGCCCGCAATAAATTGAATGAACATGTCTTGCGTATGAATAGAGAAGGTTTATTAATCGCTAAAGCTGCTTTGCCGAAAGATGCTGAGAAAGGTTATTTCTTTGCACCTTGCGCCTTCGAAATTCCTAGCATTCACCTTTTAACCGAAGAAGTTTTTGGTCCCATATTACACATTATTCGCTTCCCGTCCCACTCCCTTGATCAGGTAATGAATGATATCATAAGCACGGGTTACGGTCTTACCTTAGGTGTTCAGAGTCGGATTGATCGTACCGTTAAAAAGATCATATCTAAACTTCCCGTGGGCAATCGATATGTTAATCGCAACATGATTGGCGCGGTTGTGGGAAGCCAACCCTTTGGGGGGGAGAGACTTTCAGGAACGGGTCCAAAAGCTGGCGGTCCGCACTATTTACCTCGACTATGCGTTGAACGTACACTTTCAGTCAATACAACAGCCGTGGGCGGTAATGCCCGCTTAGTTTCTTTGTTAGAGGATGATTAATGCCTGAAGCAAATCCAATCACTTATGTTATTTTCCTTGTCTTCACTGGCACTGCGATCTTATCGACCATAGCACTCTTTACTCGCCAGTCTCTACTCGTGGCTTATATCGTATTAGGTGCTATTTTAGGCCCCTGGGGATTAAAGCTCGTTAATAATTCTGCAGTCGTTCAACAAGCAGGAGATGTGGGCATTATCTTTCTTCTCTTCTTATTGGGACTGCATTTACAACCTCAAAATTTATTTCACTCCTTACGTAAAATGAGTTTAATTACAGCCGTTAGCGCTAGCATTTTTTTTGCAAGCGGAGCGTGCATCACTTATTTATTTGGTTACTCGCTGGGAGAAGCGATTCTTATCGGCATCATCTCTATGTTTTCGAGTACGATCATTGGTATTAAACTTTTACCCACCACTATTTTACATCATCAACATACAGGTGAACTGGTTATAAGTATTTTGCTACTGCAAGATATTATTGCCATTGCCGTTTTATTATTTCTTGAAATTTCAGGGGAACGGAGTAGCGCATGGCATTTAATTTCAATACTTAGTGCCTTTCCTATTTTATTACTTATTGCTTATATTTTTCAGCGATATATTCTTTCGCGCCTTCTCGAACGGTTTGACAAAATTCACGAGTATATATTTATCCTCTCGATTGGCTGGTGTTTGTGCATGGCACAATTGAGTCATTTTTTTGGTCTCTCTGAAGAAATCGGCGCTTTCATCGCGGGCGTTGCTTTAGCGTCCAACCCGATTGCTTTCTACATTGCCGAAAACTTGAAACCGTTACGAGATTTCTTCCTGGTCATCTTTTTCTTCACCGTCGGTGCGGGCTTTAATTTTGATTATCTCCCGGCCGTCATTTTTCCTGCCTGTACCTTAGCCATTTGCATGCTACTCCTTAAACCTTTTGTATTTAAATGGCTCCTCTACCGATCAGGCGAAATTAAACGGGTAAGTTGGGAAATTGGTGTACGTTTGGGTCAATTAAGCGAATTTTCCCTGCTCGTGATTTACCTCGCCCTGGCCACTAAAACGATACCGCCAACGACCGCTTATATGGCGGAAGCTGCTGTTATTATTACTTTTATTGTATCTTGCTACTGGACTGTCATGCGCTATCCAACGCCCTTAGCCTCGACAGATAAACTGCGTCGTGATTAGACTAAAATTGATGAGTTGAGCATTTTTTAACAAAACGTTACAATAGGCTGGCATTTTATCCGGTAAAAAACATGGGCACACATCATAATCATTCGCATGCGCCACGCTCGTTTAATTTAGCGTTCGCCATTTCGATTACGGTTACTTTAGGCTACGTGATCTTCGAAACTATTTATGCCCTGACGTTTCAATCCATGAGCTTACTAGCTGACGCTGCACACAATTTAGGAGACGTGTTGGGCCTAGTGCTCGCGTGGATTGCAAATTGGTTACTCTCGCTCCCCGCGCGTAAACGTTATAGCTACGGCTTTAAGCGAACAACTATTATTGCCGCCCTCGCCAATGCCGTCATTCTTGTTACAACTTCCGCTCTCATCGCTTATGAAGCCATCTTCAAACTATTTAATCTTACCGCGGTGGATACTAATGTCGTCATGATAGTGGGCCTGATTGGCATCCTCATTAATGGTGGTAGCTCCCTACTCTTTATGCGGGGCGCCAAAGATGACTTAAATATTAAAGGCGCTTTTTGGCACTTATTTGCAGACATGCTGCTACTCGTAGGTGTGGTAATTTCTGCCCTTGTAATTAAATTCACAGGCTGGCTCTGGATTGATCCCCTCGTGGGACTTGCCATTGTTGCTATTGTGTTATGGGGTACTTGGAGTTTATTACGCGATTCTGTTCATTTGATTTTAGATGCTGTTCCCCACTACATTGATTCGGCAGGTGTCAAAGCTTATCTCCTCAAAATAGAAGGGGTCAAAGCAATTCATGATTTACATATTTGGGGGTTAAGTACTAAAGAAGTTGCCTTAACTGCTCATTTAGTCATGCCGCAACATCAATTGAGTGATGCAGATTTTAAAGAAATCAATCACCACTTGCATACTGAATTTAGAATTAACCATGCGACCCTGCAGGTGGAACAAGGCAGTGCTCATGATCCATGCCGAAGGATTAAAACCTGTTAATTAAAGTTATTGAGCCTGCAAATTCGATAATTTTTCTTTTGCTGCTCTATGACCTTTATCTGCAGCTTGCGCATACCAAATTAAAGCTTGTTGTAAATCTATTTGTATTCCTAACCCTTGTTCGTAAACTTCGCCTAAAGCAAACATGGCATCGACAACATAGTAGGGACTTCCTGCTGCAAGACTTAACCACTGCAATGCATTTGGATAATTTTGAGTAACACCTAATCCTTGCATGTGTAATCGTCCTACTTCAAACATAGCTTGCGCATTGCCTTTTGCTGCCGCTTCTCGCATAAGCAAAAAAGCCATGGCATAATCTTGGCCTACACCACAGCCCAATTCGTAGAGCAAACCGCGCAAATAAATAGCACGATGTTTTTGTTGTCCATGTACACTTAGAAAATGGTGCATTGTTTCAAGATCAGCTGCAGATAATTTTTTTTCATGACATAAATTTCGCAGTGTCAACAAAGAAGAATCGTCTCCACTGAGGGCGGTTTGTAATATTGCAATCAATTCATTTGCATTCATTCTTTTATATCGCCAATACTTTTGGTTTAACAAGTCGCTCAAAATCACTGAACGTTATTTGAATCAATTCGGAATGCGTACCTGCGTTAAATAAAATATGATCTTGCTTGGCAAGCTTAACAGAAACAAAAACTGGCATATCATACAAATTACCAAAAGGCGGCATCGCGCCAACTTCACACCCTAAAAATTTATCTTTAAAGTCAGATTCGGTTGCAAGATCAACATGGTTTGATCCTGTCATGCTCTGAAGCGTTGAAAAATTAATTTGCTCATGTGCAGAAAGTACAACCATAGCTAAATGACCATCGACTTTTAAAATAACCGTTTTAGCTAATTGCTTACCAGAAACATGCGCAGCGGCTGCAATTTCTTGCGCGGTAATGGCCGGAGAATGGGACATTGTGATGTATTTAACTTGATGATTATCTAAAAAGTTTTTTAATTTTTTTACCGCCATAATCCTGTTGCTCTCCTAAGCCAAACCTAATTAAATTAATTATAAACCTGATTAGCAGGAAAGGGGGTTACTGAGATTAAGTTGATGAAATTTATGAATAACAATGAATAATAGCGTCCGGGTCTTGCTAAGTGGGCAAAAGATACTTTTTAAACGCATGGGTTGCGCGAGTAATATCATCTTCCACAGTGAAACGGCCTAGTGAAATACGTATAGCACTTTGAATTTCAGCATCAGTTAATCCCATTGCTCGAAGTACATAGGAGCCGTCAGAACCTTTACCCTGACAAGCTGAGGCGGTAGAAAGAGCAAGTTCTGGCAACTGCTCAAGCATCATCTTAGCGATAGTGTTTTTAATGCGGAGACTAATAATGTGGGGGACCGCTTGTCCCACAGGCGTATTTTTAGTAATAAGATGATTCAAAGGTTCCAATTGAGATAACAATTGTTGTCTGAGGTGAGTAATACGTTTGGATTCAACTTCTTGTTCAACAGCTGCAATTGCATAAGCCTCGCCCATACCAACAATTTGATGCGTAGGCAATGTTCCTGATCGCATCCCTTGTTCATGACCACCGCCATGAATCAGTGGCATAACGCGCGTACGAGGCTTTTTTCGTACGTATAGTGCACCAATTCCTTTTGGGCCATAGACTTTGTGCGCAGACAATGAAACGAGGGGAATAAGTAATTGATCGAGATTTAATGGAATTTTACCAATGCTTTGCGCTGCATCTACATGAAAAAGAATGCCACGTTTGTGAAGAATATCAGCTATTTCAGCAATAGGTTGGACAACACCTGTTTCATTATTAACATGCATAATGGAAACTAAAATGGTATCCGGACGTAAAGCTTTTATTAATTCTTCTATAACTAACACGCCTCTTTCGTCCGGTTGCAAATAAGTGACTGCAAACCCTTCCTTTTCTAAATGCTGACAAGAATCAAGAACGGATTTATGTTCCGTTTTCATGGTAATCAGATGCTTTCCTCTTTTTTGTGAAAGCCATGCAGCGCCTTTCAAAGCGAGGTTATTGGATTCTGTTGCTCCCGATGTCCAAATAATTTCTTCGGGTGTGGCGTGCAGATAATCGGCAACTTGAACGCGAGCCCATTCCACATACTCACGCGCTATGTTCCCATAGGCATGTTGAGAAGCAGGATTAGCAAAAATACCATCGATTGTCATGCACGCGGACATCTTTTCGAGCACACGCGCATCAACGGGTGTCGTTGCAGCAAAATCTAAATAGATTATTTTCATTTTCTTAAGCTAGGTGATGTAATTTCTTTTTCTTTTACTAACGCACTTTTTAAACGTTGTGCTTGCGTTAAGATACCATAAGTTGCAAGAGGTAGTCCTGATTTTATCGGGGCTTGGATTATTTTAGGGACGATACCGCGTGTAAATGCGGTAGGTCCTTCTTCCTTAAGCATTTTTTCTGCCATTGCGACCATCCCCACTTTTTCACCTTGTGTAAGTTCAACTTGAAGTCGCGTTTTGATCACATCAAGAGGATGGCTAAGGGTAGTATTGATGAGAGCAGCACCCGTCGCAGCTGCTGCTGTTTCTTTGGGAGTAGGATGATGCTTATCTTTAGCATGACCTAAGAAATAATTATAAATTCCGAATACTGTACCTGCGCAATAGGCATTGCGTAAGGCACTGGCACCCACGCCGTTATACCAGCCACCGTGGGGCAAAGATTGGGGCGTGGGACTTGCTTGCACCAGTGTTTTTAATCGATCGAGCGGATTAAAAATAATTGATTCAGTTACACCTTCCACAATCCCCGCTGCACTGCCATACAATGATTGACGTTTCTTATGATTTAATTTTTTTTTGAGAATTGGATCACCTTTTTCTTGAATTGTTGCTTGTAATTGATCTTGAATATAAAAACGATAAGTTCGTGTTAAGCCTTTATTCAAAGCAGCAAGCCCAAATCCTTTACTGAGTGACTGCAAACCTTTAAAAAATGTTGGCTTACTAACCATCTCGCTAGATTGTTTAGTGAGGCTCGCAGGAAATATAACATTCTTAAATTGCTTATAATTTCTTATCGGGCTATGAGCATTTTCTATGCGTTTTGTCATCGTATCTAAAGGATGCAATGCTTGATCAGACTCAGCGGCTATAATTGCAGACAAAAGTGATTTGGTGGATGATGAATTTTTTTTCTCATTTTGTACAGGTTGAGAGTTTTGATTTGTCATTCTTCCTCTCCTCTAAATTAAACAGCTATTTTTTAATTACACCTATATTCAGATCAACGTCAACCACTTTCAGCTCAGTTAAGAATTTATACCAAAACACTTTCCACCCTATGAGGTCTGGGATAAGATTTAAAGTATTCACATTCTAATGAAATTTTATTACTTATGATTAAAATAAAAATGTCCCTGTACTCATCATGGCATTGATGAATTTACTTAATCAATTTGCAGCGTGCCGGGGTCGATCACTCGAAAATCGTTCGATACTTATATTATTTACATTATGTTGTTTTTATTGTTTTTTTGCTTTTTTCTTTAACGAATACGCTCGCCTATCCCCTGATGAATTTTGGTTTGCGCATGCGCAAGTACAGTTTAAATTCGGGTTACCCTATCGTGACTTCGCGCCCTACAAAACAGTTTTGGGTTATTATTTATTAAATTTAATGAGTTTATCAGCTGAGCCTACCTTTGCAACCTTAATGCTTATCAAGCATGGTTTGGCGATGATTAATACAATAGTTTTATTTTTTGGCGCGTTATGGTTAATGCGCTTTTTTAAAAGTATTGCTGTTTTACTAAGCCTTGGTTTGCTCATGAGTTCGGAACTTTTTTTAAATTACGCGACTAATATTCGGGTTGATCTATTTGGATTTTGGTTTTGTTTTTTTGCCGTGATGTTACTCTTTGAGCAACGTTATTTACTTTCTGGCGTGTTAATTGGTATTGGTTTTACGATTACTCAGAAAGTGATTTGGTATTTATTCGCTGGGAATATCACATTGCTCTTCTTATTTTTGCATCATCGTTCGGCTTTTTCATTTAATGCTATCTTTAAATTTAACATCGGTACAGCCTTTGTTATTTTATCTTACTTAATAATATGGTGTTGGCTTGCGGATTTTAATACCGTCGTACAAAGTGTCTTCTTTGAAGCATCTGCTATGTATCATCTTGCCTGGTACGCAGGGGCACGCTATCTCTTTTGGAGCCACATTATTTATTTTAATCCAATTTTATTTTTACTCTTACCGGTAACTTTAATTAGCTTATTCGTAACATTTAAAATGGATTCAGCTTACCGCTACCGATTCATTGCTATTAGCATGATGTTTAGCATTTTAGTTTGCCTTATCCCCTACAATCAAATCTTCCCTTACTACATGCAAGTTGCATTTCCTGTTTTCTTTATCTCATATGCTGCTTTTTTTGATTGGCTTTTCGCTGTGGTTGCGGAACAACAAAAAAACCTCTTCTTTTTGACCCAAAAAACATGGGTGACTAGTACGTTACTCCTCAGCAACTTATTAATGATTGTCCTCCTCATATTTTTTAAAATCCCTCTATTTTATTTCTTGCTGCTCTCACTTCCTGTAATCCTTTATTTTGTTTTTAGACCATCGAAGATATTAAATACTGCCTTGATTAAAGTAAGATATTTTATTTTAAGTATTCCTATATTATTTGTTGGATTCATTTATCCTTTAATTATATTTACGCAGCAAGCGTTACGCCAAACAGGTCAATATCAACGGGCTCATATCTTCGCTGCAGAAGCCTTATTAAAAGATAAAACAGATTATATTGCTGGTGTAGATTTATTACCTTCTCGTAGCCAACCTATTAACGGTTTGAAGCATTTAATGGGACCTGCTATTGATTTCTTATATCAACCAACCCCCTCACTTCGGGCTGTGATGCTCCCTTCATTGGATCAAGACCAGCTTGCAACAGTTGATTCTATAAAAGATGCGATTGCGACATCGCAAGTGAAATTTTATATTAATAATTATCGTATGATGGCCCTGCCACCGCATTTAAAAATTTACTTGCAAGCCAATTATCAACATTTTTGGGGAAGCATCTATTTATATGCCCCACAATTTTCTCCGCAAAACTCAGACATTTTTATTAAATTTTCTGGTAAGTATCGAATTGATAGTTACAGAGATGTTTACTTAAATGGCATGCAGTTAACCAACGGAGAAACTACTTACTTAAGCCAGGGGCATTATCGTGCGAATAGCAAAGGTGACTATCGCCTTGTATTGATTCCTACGATTGAAAATCGTTATTTACTTAAGAAATTTTCTCACGATCAATGGCAATTAATCATTTGAGGAAAGTTTTAGCATTCGACATCCTAAGTGCGGCTTAGTTACTTAAAGCTTGGAATAAAGTAATGGTTCTATCTCGGCAAATAAAAATATAGAAATCTTTAAAATCCAAGTAAAATGGCAACTTCAGCGGGCGTGGAAAGAAAAACATGGCAGTAGATAACTATACACAGCAAAAGGCTGGCGGGTTTGTGGATCGGTTAGCTTTAAAAAAGCGCGAGCTTATGTACCATTTGTTTAGCACCGAATTTCCAACGGCATCCCTAGCCCATGTTCTCGATGTTGGAATCACTGCGGATAAGCATGCATTATCATCCAATTATTTTGAAAAATATTTTCCCGATAAACATAAAATTATTGCTTTATCGAATCAACCGGGAACGTTCCTTGAAGAAATTTATCCAGGATTAACTTTCTACCAGGGCGATGCGCGTTCCTTACCCTTTGAAGATGACAGTATCGATGTAGTGTTTTCTTCTGCAGTCATAGAACATATTGGTCATTATAAGCAACAACAAAAAATGCTAGCGGAATGTTTTCGAGTTGCTAAGCGTGGTTTATTTATTACAACCCCTAATCGTTGGCACCCTATCGAAGTTCATACTCTTTTACCCTTGCTTCATTGGTTGCCGAAATCTCAGCATCGCTTAATTTTAAAAAAATTGGGTTTAAGTTTTTATGCTGATGAAAATAATTTAAATTTGCTTGACCACCAAACCCTCATAACCATGTGTCGTGAGCTAGGAATTGCTGATTTTGATTTTAAATTTATTAAAACCTTTGGTTTTATTAGTAATATCATTCTAATTGCCCGGAAATCCCAATCATGATGCGTAATATGGCGGGAGCAAAATTAACGACTTTTTCAATGTTGTTTACAAGCATGCTAGGATGTGGCTTGCTTTCTTGTTTTTTTGGTAAAGAACTATGTTGGGATCTTGCTAATTACCATTATTATGGCCCCTTTGCTTTCTTTAATCATCGTGACACTATAGATTATTGGCCGGTTTCTTTTTTACATCAATTTTTAAACCCGACACTTGATTTTTTATCTTATTTTTTAATAAATCATTTTCAATCTTTTACCGTTCAATTTTTATTGGGAGCTTTACATGGGATTAATGCCTGGCTTTTATTTTTAATAGGTAAAAGTTTCGTTCGTCATAATATTTTATTGCTTTTCATAGTTGTTGTGTTGGGGATGTACGGTCCAACTGCACTACCTGCCATTGGCTCGTTTCAAAATGATCATTTAATCAGTTTGTTTGTTTTAAGTTATGTATGGCTTCAATTGCAAGCTTTAGCAGCTCCCTCCCCTGCTGACACCCCCATAAAATGGCTCATTCTTGCTGGTTTTTTCTTAGGCATGGGAGCAGGGCTTAAGCTAACAGCTGGATTATATGCGCTCGGTGGATTATTGGCTTTACTTACCTTACCGCTGCCCTTTAGGAAAAAGAGTGGCATGGCATTAAGCGTTTGCTTAGGTATCGTGATAGGTATCCTTGCTACAGCAGGGCACTGGATGTGGCATCTTTGGCAGATTTATAGTAACCCGGTTTTCCCTTTTCTCAACAACATCTTTCAATCGGATCAATTTGCCTTACAGAACTGGCGTGATTTACGCTTTATGCCTCAAACCTTAGTGCAAACGGTATTCTTCCCTTTTTATTTTTCTTGGGATGGTAGAATTTCAGATGTACCTTTTCGTGACATTCGTTTTTTAATTTTGTATGCCCTAACTCTCTTAACTTTATTTAAAGTGATGTTTAATAGACATAACCACGGGACGCTTTCATTACAAAAACGGTGGCTTACTTTTTTCTTTATTAGTTCTTATATTGTTTGGCAATATTATTTCTCGATTGCACGCTATCTTTTACCTTTAGAAATGTTAGCCCCTTTACTTATTTATTTATTGGTTGAATGGAATGTTCAAAAACCTTATAAAAAACTTATTATTACCACGATGGTTTTTTATTCTTTAATTTTTTTTATGCTACCGCAATCAATGGTACGTGCAAGATGGTTTAGTGGAACTTTTTTTAATGTTGAACTTCCTCCCGTAGTCAATCATATTCAAAATGCGACTGTGTTGACTGCTTATCCTGCTTACGTGATGGATTTGAATCCCCGGCCTCAATCTTACCTTATTCCTTTTTTCCCCCGCCATTGGCAATTTATTGGCATCCCTTTTCAGTTAGAAAAATATGCATTTGACCCCCGAACGCATCAAAAAATTGCGAGTAAATTAATTGGGGACGAACCGGTATTTCTTTTAACGTCAGATCAAAACATGCCAGAATTAAAACGAATTGCTAGTTTGTATGGTTTAATTTCATCAAAAACCTGCGCACGCATTAAGAGCGACCGACAAGCTATCACCCATCAATATGTTTTATTATGTCAAGTTCGTTAAAAGATATTTGAATCAACTTGGGGTTAATTTTCGCTGTGGATCTAGACGTAAACTTAATAAGCTTAAAAAAAAGCTTGCGAAAATTAACTGTAATCCTGCAATTAGAAAAGTAAAAGAGGGAATTAAAAGACGCATGACTTGCTGAGGCGCGAGTGGACCAAATGAATGATTTAGCCAAAACCAAAAAACATAACCGGAACCAGCAATTCCAATAGTCATACAACTTAAGCCAACTAAAAGTCCGCGTTCCAAGGAAAAGATTTTTACTAAACGTTGGTAACGACTCTCTGTATAGACTTGGTGAATTAAAAAATATTTGGCACACACTGCAAAGCAAACTGCTTGTAAACCAATAATCGTAAACAAACTACTGAATAGCATCGTATGAATATCAAGACTCACGCGCCCGATAGTTAAGGGTCCGGTTTGCAAAACGACCATTGCCACTATTCCTACCCACATCAAAACTAAACCAGGATAAAAAAAGAGCCATCGCGGGCTAAATAATAATAACAAACGTAAATGGCGCCAACCATCACGAAATCGTCGCAAGTGAGGAGGTCGGCTGCGACCATCTGGAAATAATTCTGTAGGAACTTCTGTAATTTTGAAACGATTAAGCTCAGCTTTAATGACCATTTCACTCGCAAATTCCATGCCATTGCCTTGCAAATTAAGTTGCAATAAACGCGCACGTGAAAATCCCCGCAAGCCGCAATGAAAATCACCGATTTGACTGTTAAAAAACAAACGACCAATGAATGATAAAATTGGATTACCTACATAGCGATTAAGAAAAGGCATAGCTCCTTGTTTGATGCCCCCTTTAAAACGATTCCCCATGACAAGGTCATACCCTTCGCGTAATTTTTTTAAGAAAGGAAAAAGTGCAGAAAAGTTATAACTGTCATCAGCATCCCCCATAATAATATAACGACCGTGAGCTGCGCGTATGCCGTGTTTTAACGCAGCACCGTAACCACGTAGAGGGACAGTAATGACTCTCGCCCCAGCCGTATTGGCAATTGCTTGTGAGCCATCCGTACTCCCATTATCCGCGATAAGAATTTCACCCTCAATTCTTGCGGTCACTAAAAATTGTTGAGCTTTATGAATGCATCTCGCGAGCGTTTCAGCTTCATTGAGACATGGCATTAAAATCGTTAATTCACAATTTTCCATGAGGATCGCTTCCCTGCGCGAGACTATGTTCGATAGAGGTTAGCATGCCGCGCAAAATATTAATTTCCATGACATCGGGATGAGCACGAAAAAAAAGACGGCGCATGCGAGTCATCAGTTTGCGGGGGGCGCTTGTTTTTAAAAATTCAATTTTAATAAGAACAGTTTGTAAGTGGGAAAGAAACAATTCAAGTTCATGTGAGGTAGATAAACGATAATCCCAATTCGTTTCAGCGCCTCCCCCTTGTAACGCCATACGAATTTCATAGCTCATGACTTGAACTGCAGCAGCAATATTGAGTGAGCTATAAATAGGGTTAGCTGGAATCTCAACATGAACGTGACAACGTTCAAGTTCTTCATTAAGCAAGCCGGTTCGTTCTCGACCAAATAAAATGGCAATTTCCGTATCGGATGGGTTGGTTTTAAAAAGTTCAGCCATTTCACGCGGGGTTTGATGTGGCCAAGGAATTCGTCTAGAACGTGCACTAGTTCCTGCGATAAGATGACAATCATTAATTGCTTCATCTAAAGTTTCACAAACAACTGCTTGATCAAGAACATCGGCTGCGCCCGAAGCCATTTCAGTCGCTTTTTCGTGCGGGAAGGCTTGGGGTGAAACGAGATAAAGGCGGTTCAATCCCATTGTTTTCATTGCCCGGGCTGCAGCCCCAATATTACCAGGATGGGAAGTATTGATGAGTACAATTCGAATGCGATCAAACATAGTATCTTTCTTGAAATATTTTTGATGTTTATTTTAGCATGAAGCAGAGAATTAGCCAGCTAGTCGCATGAATTGACCCAAAGTTGAAGACCCGAAATATCAGGCAATCTGGGCGAATAAATCCTGCAGACGACATCCAACAAGACTAGCATCGTCTCTCTATTCGTTTTATCATGGGCGCTTCCATAACAATAATTTGAAACCCCTCATTTATGTACGATCCTATCCTCAATATTGCCATCGAGGCAGCACGCCATAGTGGTAATACGATCATGCGCGCTTTCAATCGACTTGATCGCGTTCAAGTGGGTTATAAAAGTCCTAATGATTTAGTTACTGAAATTGATAAGCGTGTCGAAAAAGACATCATTGCTACGATCCAAAAAGCTTATCCCTCCCACGGAATTTTGGGTGAGGAAGGCACTGAAATTGTGGGGGATGATTATCAATGGATTATTGATCCCATTGATGGAACTCGTAATTTTGTTCATGGCTTCCCCTATTTTGCGATCTCGATAGGTGTCATGCATAAAAATAAGCTGGAATATGGTGTCATTTATGATCCTATTCATCAAGAGCTCTTCACTGCAGCACGTGGGAAAGGCGCGAGACTCAATGATCGCCGTATCCGAGTCAGTAGTCGTAAATCGTTAGAAGAGTGTCTGTTAGGTACTGGGTTTGCCTACCGTCACAAAGATCCTGAGAATCCGCTTCCTCAAGCGGTTCTTCAAGCGATTCTTCCGACTTGTGGCGATGTCCGAAGACTGGGAGCTGCTGCATTGGATTTAGCCTATGTAGCTTGTGGACGATTAGATTGCTTTTGGGAAATGGGGTTACATCTTTGGGATATTGCAGCGGGTATTTTGCTTATCAAAGAAGCTGGCGGCATCGTTAGTGATTTATCAGGGAGCGAAGATTATCTCAAAACAGGCAATGTGGTGGGAGCCAACCCGATTATTTTGCGGCAATTTTTAAAAACCATTCATCCGCAAATGGAAGAGAGTAAAAGACCTTAAGCTTTTCATTTCACATGATAATCTTTTGCTTTGATGATTGGCGTAAGATAAATTATGACTTAAATTTATTTTTAACGAGTATTTATGAAATATATAGCCAAAATTTACTTTGACGATGAAGCAGTTGCTGAGGAAGAAGGCAATGATGTCGAAACGCTTTATAGTTGGATGCTCACCAAAACCCAAGGTAAATTTGGTAATTTTAGTGGTGAAATTATTGAAATCGAAAGCAAAAAAGTTGTGAAAGGCTTTCGAAAATCACCGCCAGATTGATCTAGCTACCCTATCTTCCCTATAGTACAGTGCCTAGGATGTCTAATTTTATTTCTATCATGAAAAAGGAATTTTTATGGAATATTCTGCTCGCGTACAATGGAGACGAAGTGCAGCGACTCCTTTCAATGCTAAATCTTTCGATCGTACTCATAAAATCTACTTCGGAAGTGGATTTTCAATTGAAGCATGCAGTGCGCCTGAGTTTTTAGGACGCAGCGACCTACCTAATCCTGAAGAAATGTTTGTTGCATCCATCTCCAGTTGCTTTATGTTAACGTTTCTTTACTGGGCAGCTGCGGAAGGAATGACAGTTGATCATTATGTCGATGATGCGGTTGGCATCCTTGCGAAGAATGAGAGTAACAAAATGGCTATCACCGAAGTCATCCTTCAACCAAAAATTACTTTTCAAAATAAGCGAGAGCTTCCGCCAGAAGTGATGAGTGCGCTTTTACAAAAAGCACATGATAATTGTTTTATTTCCGCATCCGTTAAAACCATTGTGACTATCAAAACGAAACAACCGGCCCTTGCTTAATACCACAGTGTTGGGTTTAGCTTGCCAAACCCAACACGTTAGCTTAAATGCTTTCACCCTTAACTATGTGAGTAATAACCATTGCCTGAATTAACGGGTGGTTGATTAACATCATCGTCGGCAGACTGAGATGATGTGGCATTGCTTGAACTGCTTCCATACCCGCTTTGTGCTTGCGTAGCGTTAGTGCTTGAGTAACCACCATTAGGAACATTTTGTCCTGTCGAATGATAGCCATTATCTACAGGCGGTGGTCCTTGAAGGCGGGATTGAACCGTACCCTTGCTATAATAGCCATTATTTTTACGGTGGCCTTTAGAAGAGTGATAATTTTGATTGTAGCCAGATGTTGCATCACTGTAATAACTTTGCGGTGCACTACCACTGCTATAGTAACCATTTGAGTGAAATTGATCTTCAACACACCCAGCAACCAAGCCTGCCGCTAAGAGTACAGAAAATATTTTAATTGTTTTTTTCATTTACTATTTTCCTTAATTGTTAACAAGATTTTGTATCAACCACAATTTCCGCAGGGGAAAAACCATAAACAGTTATTGCTGCGCGAGGACAAAAAGTTGCATCATAAAAAACATTAAAGTTTGGATCTTGCAAAACTAAACGGGTAAAGAAAGCACCATTGCCATTCATGATGTGATCATTTGCATGCGGATAAACTGCATCAGTAAAATTACCTGCAGGCACACTTACGTACATCGTATTATAGGTGGCATTATTAATCACAATGTCAGTTGGGGCGAATAAGGCTGCTTGCAATTTTTGTTGGGTGGCTAAAGGATGTTGTTTACTGAAATAACCACTTGCACTAGCACTGACGTTCGTCGATAAAAGACCACTTACAACTAAACTTAGAACGATAGCCATTTTTCTCATGGGGATAACACCTCGAAAAAGTTCAAAGAATCGTCCATGAGGTGCGTATTACACGTTCCGTTTTGTCGCAAAAGTATATCATCTTCATCCTCTGAAGCAAAATGAGTGGGATTTTTTTTCCTAACTTGTTGAATGATAATGTTATTGATTACGACTTTAATAGCTTGTGACGAGAGAGACCCAATCCAATTAGTCTAAGGTCTGCCGGTAGCGTTTGAGAGCGAAGAGAAACATAACAGCCATAAAAAGAAGGAGTGGCCAAAGGTCAATCCACAGCTCAGCGAAACCAAGTCCTTTCAACATAATACCGCGGATGATATTAATGAAATGGGTGAGGGGCAAAACATTACCAATCCATTGAGCCCACAGTGGCATGCCTTTAAATGGGAAAGCAAAACCTGACAACAGCATCGAAGGCAAAAAGAAAAAGGTACTAATTTGACTCGCTTCGAGTTGAGTTTTTGAAACGGTGGAAATCATCATCCCAACTAATAAGTTAGAAAGAATAAAAGGGAAAGTCAGCACTAATAAAAGTGTAGCGCTGCCAAGCAGGGGAACTTCAAAACAATATACACTTAATAAAAGGACAATAACGACTTGCAGATAACCAACTAAAATAAAAGGGACGGCCTTACCAATAATAACTTCTACGGGTAAAACAGGCGTTGTTAACAAACTTTCCATTGTTCCTTGTTCACGTTCACGCGTTAGAGCCATTGACGCAACCATGACAAAAGTCATCGTTAAAACGGTGCCTAATAAACCGGGGATAATATTATATTGCGTGATAACACTCGGATTATATTTTGTATGGACGATGAGTTGCCCTGCACCACGTGTGGGCGCTAGATATTTCAAAGGACCCAATAAATCGTATTGAAATACTGTACTCATCAAATTGTTAGAAGCTGAAACTGCGTAGGCAACAGAAACAGGATCTGTCCCATCAACTTCGAGTAATGCACTTGGATTTTCTCCCCGAATAACTTTGCGTGAAAAGTCAGGCGGGATTGTTAGGGTAAACAAAACTTGATGGGTTGCCATCAATTTTTCAGCTGCAACATTTGAATTGGGAAAATGATCGAATTTAAAATATTGTGTGTTTTCTAATTCGTGAATTAAGGTTCGCCCAAACGGTCCGGAATCAAAATTTACAAGCGCTGAAGGAAGATGTTTAGGATTCGTATTAATTGCAAGACCAAATAAAATAAGTTGGAGAATAGGGACTAAAATAATCATCGCAAATGTGGTGTGATCACGTTTGAACTGCGTAAACTCTTTACTAATCATCCCGTTTAAACGAAATAAAGAAATTTTATTATGCATTAAGTCTGCCTTTCATCAACTTGGGTTTCGACCAAGTGAATAAATACTTCTTCTAAGCTCGTATCAACGCGTCGCCATTCAAAGTTGTGATGACGCGCTATAGCCGCATCAATTAATGGTGCATCGTTACCACATATTCGCAGTTCATTTCCCCAGGCAATAACTTGTTCGATACCTGGCTCATGCGCAATATCTCGAGCGAGTTGACCTAAATGTTTTCCCGTCGCAGACCAGGTTATTAAATTAACATGCTCAATAATTTGCGGAATGGTACCTTCAGCCATCAAATGACCATACACAATATAAGCCAGTCGATTGCATCGCTCTGCTTCATCCATGTAATGGGTACTAACTAAGGCTGTAATTCCACTTGCCGTTAAATGTGAAATGTAATTCCAAAATTCCCGGCGTGCTTTCGGATCAACGCCTGCGGTTGGTTCATCTAATAATAAAAGTTTGGGATCATGAATAAGTGCCGCTGCCAGTGAAAGTCGTTGTTTCCAACCACCCGATAATTTCCCAGCCAACCTATTTTCAAATTGTTTTAAATCTAAATCCTTCATCATTTCTTCAATACGAAATTTATAATTTTTCTCTTCGTATACGCGCGTAATAAATTCTAGATTTTCTCTAACGGTCAAGTCTTTATATAAACTAAAAGTTTGCGGCACATAACCAACTAACCGTTTGATCATATGTGAATCTTTATAGATGTCGTAACCTAAACATTCTCCTGTACCAGAATCAGGAATCATTAAGCCACATAGCATTCTAATTGTTGTGGTTTTTCCACTGCCATTTGGACCTAAAAAACCAAAAATTTCACCTTTCTTAACATTCAATGAAAGATTTACCACAGCAGGTTTACCACCAAAACTTTTTGATAAGTTGTGAACTTCTACCACATATTCTTCGTCCATCAACTGCTACCTTACTTTTTATTCCCAGAACC
The DNA here is from genome assembly GCA_013816845.1 of Gammaproteobacteria bacterium. Lineage (NCBI taxonomy): Bacteria > Pseudomonadati > Pseudomonadota > Gammaproteobacteria > Gammaproteobacteria bacterium. Next base: position 53,106 of record JACDDU010000002.1, on the reverse strand, counting down.
TAGGCTCACATAGACTGGCTGACCCGGATGCAATTGGTAAGCATCTTGAGGTGAGAAAGCGGCTTCAATTCGGTAAATTAATTTCACATTGGTTTCAATGCTATAAATGACAGGTGGCGTGAATTCGGCTACGGGCGAAATGAAACTAATTCTACCTGCTCGCACATTTTTGCAACCATCACAACTGACATGAATGGGATTATTTAATTGCAATTTTCCTAGCAAGGGTTCGGGAACATAAAAGACCACTTTAATATCAGCTGGTGCAAGCAACGAGAGGATTGCTTTATTTTCTTCAGTGTATTCACCTACTCGATAAAAGGTGTCAAACACAATTGCATCTACGGGAGAAATTAATTGTTTTTGTTCCAGTCGCCATTTTGCTTGGGCAAGGTTGGCGCGAGCCGATGCAACACTTGCCTTAGCTTGATCGACTTGGGCAAGATTAGCATTGTAAATTGATTTAGCATTGTCGAGTTGAGCTTGTTGAATCGCACCTTGGGGAACTAATACTTTGTAACGTTCGTAAGTAATTTTAGCATATTCAAGATTCGCTTTTATGGCGTTAAGAGCGGCCAAATTTTCTTGTAAACTCTCCCCTGCCGCAAGGTAAGCATCACTTTCTGGTTCGCTTTCTAGCTTAAATAATAGTTGACCGCGCTTTACTTGCGTTCCGCGGGCGACTGCTAATTCAAGTAGACGTCCTGGGACGCTCGTTGCGATATAAGTATATCGACCCTCAACGTAACCTTGATAAGAATTTTCTGCCTCACGCTGGCAGGCGGCCGTGACGATTAATAATAAAAGTATAAATCCCTGGCGTAAGATCTTAAGCATGAAAACATCCTGGTTTGAGATGTAACTATGATACCAGGAAATAGGAGAAGGCAGAATGAGGCTGCAGCTGGATAACCTTAAGCGCGTTAATAAATCAGCCAAAAAAAACCCACACCGTTACAGGTGTGGGGAAAGCATAACAAAAGTCTTACGACTTAGATTTAACCAAAGTTGTAAGCTACGTTGAAAGTTAACATGTTTGCGTCAGGAATTGCTGTGGAGCTAGTGTTAACATTACCCAAGCCTTGCGTGTGAGAAAATTCTAAGTTGGTTGTAACGTTGCTAGCTGGGATGTCATAGCTTGCACCTAAACCATAAACTGGACGGAACTTGTTGTTGGTAACAGAATCTTTAGAAATCGTTACGTTATTAATCGTTTCTTTAAGATCGCTTTGACTATTAACGTAAGCAACACCACCTAAAGCATACAAATTAAAATTACGGGTTTCGCCTAAAGGTAAATAAGCTTTACCCACTAAATTGTAAGTGTTCATTGTATAGTCAAGGTTTGCAACGTAGGTGCTAACAGGGGAGGTGATAGTTGATTTGTACTCGGAATCATTAAAACGAGCATAAGAGCCTTCTAAGCCAAAATATTCGTTAAAATTAAAACCAGCAAATACACGACCGCCTAATCCGCCATTTTGACGAGATTGTTCTAAAGTTGTTCCAACTGGGCTACTGTTAAAAATAAAGTCAGTAGAAGTTAATTGTTTGCTAAGACCAATACCAGCACCTGCATACATACCTGGTAAAGCAGCCAAAGCAACGTTGCTTAAAAGGGCTAAGCAAAGCGCCGTAACGCTAATAGAAACGATCTTCTTCATTATGTAACTCCTCAAGAGTGTGAATATTATTATTGGTTATTATTGTTTTACTTTTGCAAAAGTATAACGATCCCGTTTTGATTGTCAAACGAAATGAAGAAAGAAGAAACTATTACGAGCATTATGATTGTTTAAAAGACAATGATTGCTCTTTTTTAGTTCGTTAGGGACGCTCGTCTATTGTTTTCGGCTGGGGAATTAAGTGATGACGGTGTAACCCTAGCCATAATGTTAAGGACCCGGCAACATAAATGGAGGAGTAAGTACCGATGATAATGCCTATAATTAATGCAAGAGAGAAACCGTATAATAAGCTTCCGCCCAAAAAGAATAGTGCAAAGACGACCGTCAAGGTGATTAAAGAAGTCATGATAGTACGGGATAACGTTTGATTAATGGATTGATTCATGACATCCACTGCATCTGCTTTGCGCAACTTTTTAAAGTTTTCTCGTACACGATCAAAAATAACAATAGTGTCATTCAAAGAATAACCAATGACGGTTAATACAGCCGCTAAAGCAATTAAATTAAATTCAACATGAAGGAAAGAAAACACGCCTAAAATTAGAATGGGATCATGGATCAACGCAACGGTTGACCCGATAGCGAAACGGAAGTCGAATCGAAAGGCAATGTAAATCATCGTGCCGAGTAAAGCAGTCAATACTGCTAATATACTTTTAGTTACCATTTCCTGGCCCACTTGTGGACCGATGTAACTGACTTGTTCTAACTTGGCATCTGGCAATGCAGTCAATACTTGATTTACAAGAAGATCCCGTGCTTCTGCCGAAACGTTTTTCTCATCACTACTACTTTGACCATCTTTGGGTACTAAGCTAATTAATACATCTTTGGAAGTGCCATAACTCACAATGACTGCATCTTTAAAACCAGCTTTTTCTAAGCGCTCATGAATATCATCCAAATTAGCTGCCTGTTCATAACTCACTTGAACTTGAGTGCCTCCGGTAAAATCTAAGCCCCAATTTAATCCATTCATACCCAACGAAAGAATGGAGAATATAAACAATGCGACGGAAAGTAGAGCCGCCCACTTACGCTGGGCCATAAAATCGATTTGCATGTTGTGCTTAAAAAATTCCATGGCTTAAATTCCAATTGAAATATGTTTAACTGGACGACCACCGTAAATTAAATTAACAATTGCACGGGTGCCGGTAATCGCGGTGAACATCGAAGTGATTAAGCCAATCGTAATCGTGATTGCAATGCCCTTGACCATGCCCGATCCAAGACCAAATAAAATCATCATGACGATTAAAGTGGTTAAATTAGCATCGAGAATGGTGGTGAAAGCTCGTTCATAGCCTGCGTGAATACTTGCCTGAATGCCCATGCCCCGACGTAATTCTTCTCGAATTCGTTCAAAGATTAATACATTGGCATCAACCGCCATCCCCACAGTAAGCACGATCCCCGCGATGCCTGGCAAAGTTAAAGTTGCCCCTAATAGTGACAGAATGGCTACGATTAACACTAAATTCATAACAAGTGCAAGGTCAGCAATGATACCCAGTAAACCGTAATATAATCCCATGAAGATGACAACCAAGCCCATGCCGACAACCACAGACATAACGCCCATCTTAATATTTTGTTGACCTAAACTTGGGCCTACTTGTCTCTCTTCAATAATGGTAACAGGGGCAGGAAGTGCACCCGCTCTTAACAAAAGCGCAAGATTGCGAGCTTCATTTTGCCCAACCAATCCTGTGATTTGGAAGTTGCTGCCCAATGCACTTTGAATCGTTGCCACACTGATAATACGACGTTCAGTTTGATAAGTAATGGTTCGTTTATTATTTTCAATTTTAGGAATTGATTTGACTTCAACATAAACCACAGCCATTGATTTACCCACATTTTCAGCTGTGGTTTTAGTAAATAAACTCTCCCCTGCACCACTTAATCGAACTTGTACATTGGCGCGTCCATCCTCTCCAAATCCAGATGTTGCTGTAACAATAGAAGAGCCACGTAAAATAATTTGATTTTTGAGAAGGATAGGTTGGTCGTGATAAGTATAGAGACGGGAGTCCGTGCCTGCACTTTCACCTATAGAACCATTTTCAAAATCAACCAAACGAAATTCTAATGTTGCCGTTTTACCTAAAATATTTTTAGCTTCCGCAGTGTCTTGGATGCCGGGTAAATCCACTGAAACACGACTTTCACCTTGTTGCTGCACAATCGCTTCACTCACCCCTAATTCATTAACACGATTACGAAGAGTATTCATAGCTTGGTCTAATGTCTCTTGTTTTGCCTGGAAGATTGCAGCTGGAGAAAGCTTTCCTTCTAACCAGAATTCGCCACCCCCATTTTGCTTTTCCCAAGCAAATTCATTGTAGCGACGTCCTACAAAAGATACAGCTTCATTACGCGCTTCTTCCGTACGAAATTGGATGGCGATTTGATCACTCGCTTTTCGCTTCAGTCCACTGTAACGAATACGCTGTTCTCGTAGCGCTTGACCAATACCCCGCATATCACCTTCAATGCGCTGCTGTAACACAGAATCCACATCAACTTGTAGTAAAAAATGTACGCCACCGCGCAAATCAAGACCTAACTTCATGGGTAATGCGCCTATGTGGGTGAGGAAAGGTGGCGTACTACTGGCTAAGTTAAGCGCGACTAAATAATTTTCACCGAGCGCTTTTTGCAAAACTTCTTTAGCGCGAAGCTGCACATCGGTTGATGTAAATCGAAAAAGCAACGTATTTTGAGCTTCTTCTGTCTCTAAGGTAAAAGGAATTTTGGCTTGCTCTAGCGCCAGTTTTGCAACATTCATCGTTGTCGCATCAATCGATGCGTTAGGGCCACCAGCCATAATTTGCACTGCGGGATACTCTGGATAAAGATTGGGGGCGGCATAAAAGAAAGCAGCGATGATCACAACAACTACAAGAATATATTTCCATAAGGGATAGCGATTAATTGGTCCGGCCATGCGTTTACCTACTTCCTCTAAAACTTCGCTAGATTAATTATCGAAAATCAGAAATTGCACGCTTACTTGAATAAAGTAACGCGTGCAATCAATATGAAATTTTTACTCCAAAGATTTGATGGTACCTTTGGGTAGCACGCTTACGACTGCCGATTTTTGCAGCATCATTTCAACATTGTTACCCACGGATAAAACAATGTATTGGTCAGTAATTTTGCTAATACGCCCCAAAACACCGCCCGCTGTCATGACTTCGTCGCCTTTGGCAAGTGAGTTAAGTACACTTTGTTGTTCTTTAGCGCGTCTATTTTGCGGACGCCAGATAGTGAAATAAATTAGCAAAACAAACACAACAAGCATGATAACTAAGGAATAACCACTACCCTGCGGTGCTGGTTCTCCTGCCGATTGAGCATAAGCATTTGATATAAAAAATGTCAGCAGCTGATCCATGATGTTGACGACCTTATTGGGACAATTAAAGGTCCCGATTATAAGCTGTTTTTTGTTGGGGTCAAAGCTTGTGAATTTAAAGTAGCCTTATTTACCCACATTGCATCGCCATAACTGTAAAATCGGTATTCTTGTAGAACAGCTTCACGATAAGCTTGCATAACATAGTCATAACCCGCAAAAGCGCAAACCAGCATGAGTAAGGTTGAACTCGGTAGATGTAAATTAGTTATCAGCGCATCGACACATTGAAATTCATAGCCGGGATAAATAAAAATGGTGGTATCTTGATGATAAGGTTTGATACTGCCGGTTGCTGAAGCTGCTTCCAAAGCTCGCATTGCGGTTGTGCCTACAGCAATAACTCTTTTACCTTTTCTTTTAGTGTCGCGGATAGCCTCGCAAAGTTCCTCACTAACCATTACATATTCAGCATGCATACGGTGGGAAGTGACATCTTCAACCCGAACCGGTAAAAAAGTCCCAGCACCGATGTGTAAAGTTAACATCCCTAAACGAATATTTTTTTGGCGAAGCTTAGCCAACAAAGCTTCATCAAAATGTAATCCTGCAGTTGGAGCTGCAATGGAACCTTTGTCTGCGGCATAGACAGTCTGATAGCGTTCAAGATCATTCTCATCAGGACGACGTTCCATATACGGTGGTAAAGGAATTTCACCTAGAGCATCAATAATGGAAAAAATGTTTTTGTCCCTCGCTTCATATTTGAGGGTATAAAATTGCTCCTTCTTATCAAGAATTCGGAAAGTGACACCTTGATCAAATAACAATCTATCCCCTAAACGTGTAGGTTTGCTTGAACGAACTTGCGCCGTAAAACATTGATCATCTAAAATTCTCTCCACCAATATTTCAACCTTACCCCCGGTAACTTTCTTTCCAAAGAGGCGAGCTGGAATCACTTTCGTGTTATTGAACACGATTAAATCACCCTCATTGACCAAATCAAGCATGGCTACGAAATGTTGATGCTGGATGGATTGTTCCTTCAAAACCATCAATCTGCTCTGACTCCGTTGGGGTAAGGGATATTTTGCAATAAGATGCTTAGGTAAATCAAAATGGAAGTCAGAAAGCTGCATGGCTGCATCTCGTATTAATTAATAGGGGTAAAAAGCTGAGCTAATACTCACTCTTAAATAGATTATTTCTTTCGGGCCCGGTTAACTTTAACTGATAGAATCAGCCTGTTATTTCTATTAGGGTATACATGCCAGTAGTTTAAACCAGGATGCAACAATGAAAAAGGGCAATGTTATTGACTTTTTAGCTTATCAGCTCCAACAAGAAGTTAAAATTGCTCCCAATTTGCACCCCATTAGTGACGAGTTGCAGCGCGCCATTGAAAACTTAATTGAACGTATGCGGCAATTTGATCCGATTACCTAAGCTTAACCGACTGAAATTCGACATAAATCAATTAAGAAGCTGGGAAATAGTCCGAGTGCTAAAGCAGCGAAGCCATTAATACTGAGAGCAATCTGCATGTCACGGGGCACAAAAACTGGCAGGGCTTGATTGCCTTCTTTTGGCTCTTCAAAATACATAAGCATGACGACGCGTAAATAATAATAAGCACCGATAAGCGCAAAAATGAGCGCAAGGACAGCTAGCCACACTAAATTCGCTTCCACCAATGATTCGATCAAACCAAGCTTCGCAAAAAAACCAACCGTCGGCGGTACACCTGCCATTGAAAATAAGAGGAGCAACATGAGGAAAGCAAGCCAAGGGTTTCGGGCGTTTAATCCTCTATACTCATCCAGCTGATCTAAATCCACGCCTTTCTGGCTCATCACTGTGATGATGGCAAAAGCCCCAGCTGCTACTAAGACATAAGTAAAAATATAAAACATGGCTGCCGAATAACCTTGCGTTGAATTGGGTCCAGCAATAATACCGAGTAATGTATACCCAATATGCGCAATGGAAGAATAAGCTAACATACGTTTGAAATTAGATTGGACAATCGCCAACACATTACCAAAAAACATAGACAATACAGCGACAATAATTAACAGGTGTTCCCAATTGACTTGCATGGCGGGCATCGCTTGCACAAGAATTCTGAGAGTAATAGCAAAGGCTGCAACTTTAGGCGCACTCGCAATAAAAAGTGTTGTGGGCGTCCCCGCTCCTTGATACACATCGGGAACCCACATATGAAAGGGAACGGCGCCAAATTTAAACATCAATCCCGCTAAAACGAATATAAGCCCAAGCATCGGCACCGTGTTTTGACTGTTTTTTAATACATTCGCCACGCCATCCATTTCAATGCTGCCTGTAACACCATACAAAATAGAAATGCCGTACAAAAACATACCCGATGCAAGCGCGCCTAAAACAAAATATTTCATTGCGGCTTCTGTTGCTAAATTAGAATGTTTTTGTATTGCAACCATGGCGTATAAAGCAATTGAAAGTAATTCTAAGCCTAAAAAAATGGTTAAAAAACTATAAGCGGAAACCATGACAGACATGCCAAGCACGGCAAGTAAACCTAATAAATAATACTCACTTTGGGGAATGTCCCGTGTTTTAATGTAATCGCGTGCGTAGATAAACGAAAAAAGACTAAACAGATAAATAAATAATTTACTCGTAATCGCCAATTCATCCACAACATAATGACCATTGAAAGTCACAATTGAAATGGGATAATTTTTAAATTGCGGTATTGTTATAAAAATTGCAGCAATGAGCGTCAGCTCAACAAAAAGAAACGTAAGATATGATAGACGGGGCGGCAAAAATGCATCAATAAGTAAAATCGCACACGTCATCGACAATAAGAAAATTTCAGGCATTGCAATTAAAAATTGTGGCATCGAAAAATCCATCACAAACCTCTACCCGAAATATAAATTAGAATTAATTAAACTATTCGCTGCTAAAGTTGAAGGAATACTCTGCAATAATAAATGTCCGATGGTAACGCGCATGACATTAATAATCGGTTGCGGATAAAGTCCAACAAAAAAAACGCCGGCCCCTAATAAAATATAATTTATTTTTTCGGTCCACGTGATATCGGTAAAACCTGCGACAGATGAATTAGCAATGGGGCCAAAGAAAACACGTTTATACATCCACAGGGTATATGATGCGCTTAAGACAAGTGAAAGCGCAGCGATGCCTGCGACCCAATAATGAGCTTGAAAAGCACTCATAATGACCATGAACTCACCCACAAAACCAGCTGTGCCAGGAAGTCCAACATTTGACATTGCAAAGAGCATAAAAAAAGCTGCAAATAAGGGCATAGTATGCGCTACACCGCCGTAATCTTTGATTAAACGGCTATGGTTATAAAAACGATCCGCCATTAAACCAATCCCTAAAAACATTGCCCCAGAACCAAAAGCATGGGCAACCATTTGAATCACCGCACCTTCTAAACTCATATAAGCATCTTGCAATGTATGGGTATGACTAATGATGTCATACACCATAAAACAACCAAGCGTTGCAAAACCCATATGAGCAATTGAAGAATAAGCAATCAGCTTTTTCATGTCGGTTTGCACAATGGCAACCAGACCGATATAAACAATAGCAACTAATGAAAGGATGATCATGACCCAAGCAAGTTCTGCACAAGCAAGCGGCGTGATGGGCATGGATAAACGTAAAAAACCATAAATGCCAAGCTTTAACATTAATGCCGCTAAAACCACTGAGCCACCCGCAGGCGCTTCAGTGTGTGCATCCGGTAGCCAAGTGTGGACAGGCCACATCGGTACTTTTACTGCAAAGGCAAATAAGAATGCGACAAATAACCATTCTTGGGTTTTTAAGCTTAAAGGTAATCCGTAAAAATTTTGAATCATAAAACTGCCAGTAAGATTGTATAAATAAACCAATGCAACCAGCATGAGTAAGGAGCCAAAAAACGTAAATAAGAAAAATTTAATTGAAGCATAGGAGCGGTTCGAACTTCCCCACATACCAATGGACAAATACATCGGAATTAACATGCCTTCCCAGAAAACATAAAATAAAATCGCATCCATCGCGCAAAATACACCGACAATCATCGCTTGCATCGTCAAAAAGGCTGCCATGTACTGAGAGACGCGAATGTTAATGGTATGACAGCCCGCAATAACTACCAGTAACCCTGTGAAGTTCGTTAAGATAACCATGATTAACGAAATACCATCGATACCAAGCGCATAATGGATTTGATACGCCCGAATCCATAAATGGTCTTCGGTAAATTGCATATCATAACGACCCGGATCAAAGCCTAGATACAACGGTATACACAGAAGTAAACTTGCTAATGATACAACAACCGCAATTGTGCGCGCTGTATTTGCATGTTTATCACTTCCTGTGCAAAGGCAAAGAAAAGCTCCAACTAAGGGCAGCCAAATGAGTATTGTTAAAATGGGAAATTGTGCCAACATTTTTACCCCTCGAGCTTTTTAAAATTTTATTAAAGTAATACCGGCTGCGTTTGAGTAGGTTGATGTATCACCGTCGCCTCCGCAGTTTCTAATGTTTGACGTGTTGAAGCTGGGTGCCAAGGATAACTATAGCCAACAAGAAAAACGATGACGCCTAACACCATCGCTAAAGCATAATGATAGAGATAACCCGTTTGCACCCGTCTAGAAGCCTGGGCAAACCAGCGAATAACGCGTCCAGATCCATTCACTGCAAAGTTATCAATAAATTTGACGTCACTGACATTATAAAAAAGATTGCCAATGCCTTGCGTTCCTCGAACTAAAATAAGTTGATTGAAATCATCAAATCCATACTTCTGTTGTAAAATAGAATAAATCCAGGAAAAGCGGCGCTTGAGTGAAACGCCCCAATAAGGAAAACCAGCAGTAAATACCCAAGCCACAAAAATGCCGGCCAAAGCTAGCCAAAAAGTTAGTGTTTTACCCGCTTCTAGCGCCATCAATTTTGCGCCGTGATAATCATTGGCTAATTTAGCAATAACATTATGTTCTGGAAGAACAAAGATAGAATTACCTAACCACTTCATATTTGAAAATAACAGGGGATCGATAAAAATTTGCCCCGCAATAACGCTTGGAATCGCGAGTAAAACTAAAGGAAGCCAAACAACCCATGATGATTCGTGAATTTGATTCCGAATTTCAGGGGTTGTGTGTTCTTCAGTATGAAATGTTAGAAATAGCGCTCGGAAAATATAAATGGGCGTAATAAAAGCCCCAGCTTCCACGCAAAGATAAGCAAAACTTGCGCCAGGCAAGGTGGATAATCCCACAGCTTCAATAATGATATCTTTGGAGAAAAAACCTGAAAAAGGTGGAATAGCTGAGAGCGCAAGCGCACCAATCATAAAGGTGAGATAAGTAATAGGAAGATAGGAAGCTAACCCACCCATTTTTCGCATATCTTGTTCGTGATGTAAGGCGAGAATAACCGAACCTGCAGCTAAAAATAATAAAGCTTTAAAGAACGCATGCGTGATTAAATGAAAAATAGCCGCATCATACGCCGAAGCACCTAACGCTACAGCCATGTAACCCAGCTGAGAAATGGTGGAATATGCAATAACTCGCTTAATGTCATGTTGGACCAGCGCAACAAGACCCATAAAAAAAGCCGTCACACCGCCTAGCACTAAAATCAAACTCAAAGTAATTTCTGAATATTCAAATAGAGGAGATAAACGCGCCACCATATAGATACCGGCAGTAACCATGGTTGCTGCGTGAATGAGCGCAGAAATAGGTGTGGGACCTTCCATCGATTCTGGCAACCAGACATGCAAAGGAACTTGCGCCGATTTCGCCATCGCGCCTGTGAACAGCAAAATGCAAATGAAAGAAATAACGGAAACATGCCATTGCGGCAGTAAAGCAATTGTCTTTGAAGTGAGAGTAGGAACTTGTTGAAAGACTTCGTGATAAGACAATGAACCAAACACCATAAGCACAGCAGCAGTGCCGAGTAAAAATCCAATATCGCCAACACGGTTAACGAGAAAAGCTTTTAAGCTACCAAAAGCGGCAGCTTCGCGATTAAACCAAAAGCCAATGAGTAGATAAGAAACGAGTCCCACTCCTTCCCACCCAAAAAACAATAATAAGAAATTATCAGCAAAAACTAACATCAACATCGCAAAGGTAAATAAAGATACGTAACTAAAGAAACGCGTATATCCTGGATCTTCTGCCATGTAACCAATCGTGTAAATGTGCACCATCAAAGAAACAAAAAGTACGATGATCGCCATGATCGTACTTAAACGATCAATGAGGAAGGCAACATCAAAACGCAACATGCCTGAAGTTGCCCAAGTATAAAGAGGTTCATCAACTGCAGGATGATTGTCGAAGATAACTAATTTAAATAGATAACACGCAAGGCCAAATGAAGCGCCAATGGCGGTAACACAAAGACGATGCGACCATTTATCGCCAATTTTTTTCCCGCATAAACCTGCAATAATCGCCGCCAGCAAGGGTAAGAAAATCATAGCTATGACTAGTAATGTTAGAGTGTTATACACAATGTTTAACCTTTTAATGCATCTAATTCTTGCACGTCGATAGAACGGCGTTGACGAAACAGAACGACTAAAATACTTAAACCAATTGCAGCTTCTGCAGCAGCGACGGTCAGCACAAAAAACACAAATACTTGGCCTACGACATTGCCTTGAAAATAAGAAAATGCAACAAAGTTCGTGTTTACAGCTAATAAAATTAATTCAATCGACATCAACATTACGATCAAGTTTTTGCGATTAAGCAAAACACCGGCGATGCCTAAGCCAAATAATAAAGCTGCAACAATTAAAAATTCAGTTAATGATGGCATAACAACATTTTTACTCCAATTTGAAACTTAACCCTCTGGTAATGGGGGGATTTTTTTTTCAGTGTTCTCACCTGGCATCTTGATTATTCGCAATCGATTTTCCGGTCTCGCCAGTAATTGTTCAGAAACCTGTTGAACGCGACGGCGACGTGGACCCCGATACGTGAGGGTAATGGCTGCAATAATTGCAGTAAGTAATAAAACCCCGGCGATTTCAAAAGGATAGGCATAAATGGTGTAGAGTACTTCACCTAATGCTTTAATGTTGCTGTAATTAGCAGGGTAAGCTGCGGGTAAAGGCATTTGATTTGTGCCAAAATAGTTAGGACCAATTGCTAAAATGATAAGCCCTGTCATCACGACCGCAAGCATGGCGGCAACCGGTAAGTACCGCATCAACCCTACTCGCTTACTTTCAAAATCAATATTCAACATCATGACAACGAATAAAAATAGCGTCATCACTGCACCGACATAGACAAGAATAAGAATGAGTGCTAAAAATTCCGCATGTAACATCATCCAAATACCAGCCATGGCAAAAAAGGCAACGACGAGTGAAAGTACAGAATGCACAGGGTTTTTAGCAGAGATAACCACGACACCTGCGCCACAAGCTAAGGTTGCAAAGCAGTAAAATATAATATGTAAAGGTGTCAAAAACTCACTCATTCCTACTTATCCTAATCAGTTGGTACATTTGGCTAGCGATAATCTCTATCGGCAGCACGATCTTCTGCAATTTGACGTTCGAATTTTTCGCCCATTGCTAATAACTTATCTTTAGTCATAATATTTTCACCACGACCTTCAATATGGTAATCCGCCATATTGGTTAAAACGATTGAATCAACGGGGCAAGATTCTTCACACAAGCCACAATAAATACATTTAAATAAATCTATTTCATAAAGCGTGGTGCGTCGTTGCCCATCGGGACGCGGGGCTGCTTCAATCGTAATCGCAAGCGCAGGACAAACTGCCTCGCATAATTTGCAGGCAATACATCGTTCTTCACCATTTGGATAACGCCGCAGGGCATGCAATCCCCGAAACCGCGGGGAAGTGGGCGTTTTTTCTTCTGGATATTGAATAGTAATTTTTTTACGCCAAAAATATTTTCCTGTGACGCGCATACCGCTTAGCAAGTCCCATAACGCAAAACCTTTTACAAATTGAGTAATGTCTCGCCACATATTTTTTATCTCGTTTAAGCAAACCATGGATAGAGATGAAATTGTACTGCTAAAGCAACTACAACAACCCAGACTAAGGTAAGGGGAATAAAAACTTTCCAACCTAACCGCATAATTTGGTCATATCGATAGCGGGGAAATGTTGCTCTAAACCATAAGTAACAATATAAAAAGAAACTAATTTTAAGGAGCAACCAGATGACGCCCGGAATAAAGGCCGTCCAACTTTCTAAATAAGGAATCCCTTGGAAAGGAGATAACCATCCGCCTAAAAAAAGTAGAGAGATGAGCGTTGAAATCATTGTCATATTGACGTATTCGGCAAAGAAAAATAAGGCAAATGTCACGCCTGAATATTCAACATGAAAACCTGCGACTAATTCCGATTCACTTTCGGCCACATCAAAAGGCACGCGATTCGTTTCTGCAACACCTGAAATCCAATAGACAATAAATAAAGGAAAGAGCGGTAACCAGTACCAATGCCACATTCCACCTGATTGCGCATTCACTATGGCTTGAAAATTTAAGGAACCCGCGGCCATCATGACGCCAATCAGTGCAAAGCCCATCGAAATTTCATAGGAGATCGTTTGTGCGGCAGCACGCAAGGCACCAAACATGGCATATTTTGAATTCGACGCCCAGCCGGCGATCATAATACCGTACACCCCCGCAGACGATATAGCGAAAGTATAAAGAAGACCGGCGTTGACGTTAGCAAGCACCACCCCTTCATCAAAAGGGATAACAGCCCAACCTAAAAGCGACACCCCAAAACTTAAAATAGGTGCCAAGATAAAAAGAAAACGGTTTGAAGGGGTGGGAATAATAATTTCTTTGCTTAAGAGTTTAAGAGTATCTGCAAACGGTTGTAACAACCCACGTGGTCCAACGCGATTCGGCCCAATACGCACATGCATATAGCCAATGACTTTACGCTCAAAATAAGTGAGATAAAGAACTACAACAACGAGTGCGAGCACTATCGCAATAATTTTAATAAGGATCAGGGCAATTATATAAAAACTTGCTAACATCGACTAACCTCAATGGTGTTACATATAGGTAACAATTTAACTTTTAAAAACTTCAATTTCGCCAAACAAATTTCCCAATGCACTGGTCTCAGGAATGCCGCCATATACCAAGGCCGCGTTACGAGCAATGCGGTCATCAATAACGAGAGGTAACGTTACTGTTTCATTATCTTGACGGACCTGGACTTGATCATACATGTTGCATTCCAAGGCTTGCGCGGTTTCAGGATGAAGCCGAATGCAAGCGAGATCACCGAGCATGATTTGTTGCGCTTCTTGCAAAGGTTCGGCACGTCTTACAATCGAGTCAATTGCATATAAAGGTATTTCGCCAATGCGCATTAATGTTGCTTTATTCTTTGCTTGTCCTTGCATTTTAGTGGGCAATTTAGAAGGCAAGAAAGTGGCATGCTCAACGTGATTCAAAACTTCATGACGCACTTCTTCGACGCTTTCATATTGAAACTCATCAAGTTCAAGGAAATTCGCAAGCGCACGAAGAATTTTCCAAGCGGGGCGTGCCTCCCCTAGTGGTTTTGCGACACCTTTAAAGTTCTGCCAGACGCCTGTTACGTTAACATACGTACCACCTGTTTCTGTAAAGGGTGTCATGGGTAAAATAACCGAGGCATATTGCTGCAACCTTGGATTTTGATAAATAGATAAAGCAACAACACACTGGGCTTGCATTAACGCCTGATTCGCAAGCGTTGAATTAGCACAATCTAGGGAAGGCTCGACATTCATCAAGATATAACAAGGCAACGCTTTTTCAAGCATTTGATAGGCAGATAGCCCTGGTTGATCTAGTTTTTGTTTCGGCGTGCGATGCGGAATGGCGCCCGCCAACCAACCGCCGGCACTGTTTGAACCGGTTGTCATGGTGCCTAACGTCGCACCGGTTAATTCAGCAAGTTGTTGGGCATGAGCACGGATGGTTGCAGCTTCAGGGTGATGTAGCGAAAGAGCCCCTAATAAGATGCATATTTTCTTTTTTGATTTTAAATTTTGCGCAATGGACTTTTCGTTCGCCTGGGTTGCACCAGACTGTAAGTCATTAATCAGTTGCACCAAAACATCAATAGTGTCTTGCGGCGCAACAATTTGCTTACCGGTGAGGGCAAAGTTAAAAGCATAATCAACGGGGTTAATGGCAAAAATACTCGCACCTTTTAGAGAAGCTTTGCGAACCCGAAGACCCACAATCGGTTGCTCTTTTTGAATGTTAGAACCAATGAGTAAAATTGCATCACAAGATTCAAGTTCATCGAACGAAAGGGTTAAGCCAGGAAAACGGGCCAAGGAAATCTGATCGGCGGTATCTATTTCTCGCAAACGATGATCAATGTTGTTGCTTCCCAAAGCGCGGGTCAATTTTTGTAATAAGTAAAATTCTTCTACGGTAGAGCTGGGGGATGCAAGTGCACCAATCGATTCGGATTGCAAAGCCATTTGCCGAATACTTTTTGCCGCAAGATACAGTGCTTGTTCCCAATCTACTGCTTGCCAAATGCCATTAATTTTCGCCATGGGTTCTTGTAAACGGTCAGCATGATACAAACCGGTATAACTAAAGCGATCCCGATCGGCAGCCCAGATTTCATTGATTTGCATGTTATCCCGTGAAACGACACGCATAACCGAACCATACCGGGTATGAATATTAATATTTGATCCGGTGCAATCATGTGGACTGATACCTGGCGCTTGATCCAACTCCCAAGGACGTGCAGTGTAGCGAAATGGTTTAGAGGTCAGTGCACCCACGGGGCAAAGATCAATAATGTTGCCGGATACTTCGGAGTGGATGGCGTGTTTGATGTAGGTACTGATTTCACTAAATTCACCGCGCCCAATAACACCAAGTTCTCTTAATCCCGCAATTTCATCGCCGAAACGAACGCAACGAGTGCAATATATGCAGCGTGTCATTTCTGTCTCAACTAGTGGGCCAATATTTTGATCGGCAACAGCACGTTTTTTTTCATCATAGTGAGACCAGGATGCACCATAGCCCATCGATAAATCTTGTAACTCACACTCTCCCCCTTGATCGCAAATGGGACAATCAAGCGGGTGGTTAATCAATAGAAATTCCATTACAGCGCGTTGGGCAGCAATAGTTTTAGCAGATTTGGTAAATACTTTCATACCTGGCATGACAGGCGTTGCACAAGCTGGTAGTGCTTTGGGTGCTTTTTCGATTTCTACTAAGCACATTCGGCAATTGGCTGGAATTGATAGCAAATGATGGTAGCAAAAACGTGGAATATAAATTCCTGCCGCATCAGCCACTTGAATCACAGTTTGATTCGGCTCTGCAGTCAGCTTTTTTCCATCTATTTCAATTTCAATCTCGGCCATAATTAACCTATTGTTTGTTTATAGGCTTCGTGCTTAGCAGCAAACACTCAGCACGTTCCCGGCAAACACTTTTTATGTTCAACATGGTATAAGAATTCATCATAAAAATGCTTCAAGCAGCCCCCCACAGGCCAGGCTGCTGCTTCACCAAAAGCACAAATTGTTCGACCTTCAATATTTTTAGCTGAGCGACGTAGGGTTTCGATATCTTCTTTTGTACCGCGTCCGTTCTCGATGTCGCGCGTAAGTCTATATAACCACCCTGTGCCTTCACGACAGGGTGTACATTGTCCACATGATTCATCCATGTAAAATCTTGAAATACGTTCAAGTAGTTTGACGATACAAACTGTTTCATCCAAGACAATGACTGCACCCGATCCTAACCCCGATCCTGCTTTTTGTATTGAATCAAAATCCATCGTTAAATCCATCATGACATCTGCAGGTAAAATCGGCATCGATGAGCCACCTGGAATGACCGCTTTAAGTTTGTGATCATTCGTCACCCCACCTGCTAAAGCCAATAAATCGCGGAAAGGTGTTCCTAATGGAATTTCAAAGTTGCCTGGATTATTAACATTACCCGTGACGGAAAATATTTTAACGCCGCCGTTATTAGGCTTGCCCAAGTTGAGAAACCATTCAGCCCCTTTTTCCATAATGACGGGGATCGAAGTAAAAGTTTCAGTGTTGTTGATGGTTGTCGGTTTGCCATATAAACCGCGCATGGCAGGAAAAGGCGGTTTATTACGGGGTAATCCGCGCTTACCTTCGAGTGATTCCATCAATGCGGTTTCTTCACCGCATATATAAGCACCGGCACCTAAATGCGAATACAATTCAAAATTAAATCCGGAAGATAAAATGTTTTCACCTAAAAAACCGGCTTCTTTTGCTTCACGAAGCGCTTCTTCAAAACGTTCGTAGGGCTCGTAATATTCACCCCGAATATAATTGTAAGCAACGCTGACGCCCATGGCATACGCTGCAATAGCCATACCTTCGATGAGTTGGTGAGGATTAAACCGTAAGATATCTCGATCTTTGCAAGTGCCGGGCTCACCTTCATCAGAGTTGCATAATAAGTATTTTTGACCTGGCATATCCCGTTTAATGAAACTCCACTTTAATCCGGTAGAGAATCCCGCTCCGCCCCGACCGCGTAATGCTGAAGCTTTGATCGCTTCAATAATTTTTTCGGGTGGCGTTTGTTCGCGAAGCACTTTTTTCCATTGCTCATATCCGCCTGCAGAAAGATAAGTTGCGAGCGTCCAAGGTTTATCAAGCTTTAGGGTGCGGAAACAAACTTCATTCATGATGTGGTTCCGTGCTTAAATCAGCCACAATACGATCAATTTTTTCAGGCGTGACATTTTCATAATATTTTTTATCAATCATACAAACAGGAGGCGCAATACAGGCACCCAAACATTCAACTTCTTTTAATGTAAAACGACGGTCTCCCGTTGTTTCATTGAGATTAATATGTAAAGTTTCTTTTAAACGTTCTAAAACTTTTTCTGCGCCATTTAAGGTGCAAGAAATATTGGTGCAAACGTGAATGACATGTCGACCGACAGGATTTAATTCGTACATTGTGTAAAACGCTGCAACTTCATAAACAGAAATTTTAGTAATCCCTAAATAAGCAGCAACTGCATCCATCAAGGCAACATTGAGTGACCCATTATTTTCTTCTTGAACTAATCGCAAAGCTTCAAACACCCCAGACTGTCGTTTATCAGCGGGGTAGCGTTTGAGCCATTGATCGAGGCGATGACGTATATTTTCTGAAAGCTCGATAGGTTGTGCTGCATCAGGCATATTCATTGGAATACGCTCATGATCTAATCGCTCGAATGCTATTGGTTTATTTTCATCGTTCATTATCGATCTATCTCACCAAAAACAATATCTAAACTAGACAAGACCGAAACCACATCTGAAATCATGTGACCCTGTATCAACTCATTTAATCCTGCTAAGTGAGGAAAACCAGCAGGTCGAACTTTTAAACGATAAGGTTTATTTGCACCATCAGAAGCGATATAAATACCAAATTCACCTTTAGGATGTTCAATTGCAGTGTAGACTTCACCCTCAGGAACGCTATAACCTTCTGTCATATTTTTAAAATGATGAATCATCGCTTCCATACTAATTTTCATTTCGCTGCGAGGCGGAATTGCAACTTTATAGTCATCAATCATAACGGGACCGGGATTAGCGTTCAGCCAAGCAACACACTGTTGGATAATTCGATTAGATTGCCGCATTTCGTTGATGCGCACTAGGTAACGATCATAACAATCACCGACTGTGCCAATGGGAATATCAAAATCTAGCCGATCGTATACTTCATAAGGTTGTTTTTTTCGCAAATCCCAAGCAACCCCAGAACCTCGTAACATCGGTCCAGTAAAACCCAAAGCAATTGCACGATCGGCTGGAATAATACCGATATTGACGGTCCGTTGTTTCCAAATACGATTATTAGTAAGTAATTCCTCATATTCATCCACGCACTTTGGAAATCGTTGCGTAAAGTCATTGATAAAATCGAGCAGCGTCCCTTGACGATTTTTATTGAGTTCAGCGACTTCTTTTTTGCTTTGCCATTTTGAAGGACGATATTGTGGCATTTTGTCTGGTAAATCGCGGTAAACGCCACCTGGTCGGTAGTAGGTTGCGTGCATACGCGCCCCAGATGCTGCTTCGTAGCAATCCAGTAAATCTTCACGCTCGCGAAAACAATACAAGAAAACTGCCATAGCGCCGTTATCAATCCCATGTCCTGCTAACCACAATAAATGATTCAGAATTCGGGTTATTTCATCAAACATCACCCGGATATATTGAGCACGAATAGGTGGCGTAATACCTAACAACTTTTCAATAGCAAGAACATAACCATGCTCATTACACATCATCGAGACGTAATCTAATCGATCCATATAACCAATGGTGTGATTGAAAGGTTTGCTTTCTGCCAACTTTTCAGTAGCACGATGCAACAAACCTACATGAGGATCAACTCGAACGATTGTTTCACCATCTACTTCTAAAATAAGTCGCAACACACCATGCGCAGCAGGATGTTGAGGGCCAAAATTAAAGACGTAATTTTTAATTTCTGGCGCATTATTTTCTTTCATCATGGATACCTTCCTCGCCTACAATGTAGCGATGATCATGACGAATGACTTTGGGCTCAAGTATTCGGGGCTCGATGCTAACGGGTTCGTAAACAACGCGATTAAGCGCTGCATCAAAACGCGCTTCGACTTTACCAATGAGCGGAAAATCTTTTCGGAAAGGATGACCCACAAAACCGTAATCAGTTAAAATTCGTCGTAAATCCGGATGACCTTTGTAAGCAATGCCAAATAAATCAAATGATTCTCTTTCAAACCAATTTGCAGAAGGCCAAATATCAACAACTGAATCAACCATCAGATCAGCATCATCAGGAATATTGACGCGTAAACGAATGCGGTGATTATGAGTTAAAGATAATAAGTGGTAAATTGAAGCAAAACGTGTAGGCTTTGCGGGCTCCACACGCAACCACTTTTCGGTTACACCGCGGGAAAATCCAGTTAAGGTTGTTGACTTCGTTTGCCAATCATCTAAACCATATTCTAAATAATCAATGCCACAAACATCCACTAACATTTTAAAATCAAATTCAGCTTGATCCCGTAATATTAAGCAAAGATCAATCAGATGAGATGGGAAAACATCGATAGTTAATTCTTCAAATTCAATTTTACTTCCCTCAATCCAATGCGAAAATTGCGCATTGATGAGAGTTGCTAAATCCGTGACAGACGCCATGGCAAAACCTACCGTTCGATTCGTTTACGGCGAATTTTATTTTGCAACTGAATCATCCCGTAAACGAGTGCTTCCGCTGTTGGAGGGCAGCCCGGAACATAAATATCTACGGGAACAATTCGATCACAACCGCGGACGACAGAATAAGAATAGTGGTAATACCCACCACCATTCGCACAAGAACCCATGGAGACAACATAACGCGGTTCAGCCATTTGTTCATAAACTTTACGAAAAGCAGGCGCCATTTTATTACAGAGCGTTCCCGCAACGATAATGACGTCAGATTGACGCGGGCTTGGTCGAAAAATAATACCGAAGCGATCCATATCGTAACGTGAGGCTGCAGCATGCATCATTTCCACTGCACAACACGCAAGCCCGAATGACATGGGCCAAAGCGATCCTGCACGCGCCCAGTCAAGAACACTTTCAATGGTCGTGACATAAAACCCCGGTTTAATAATATCGCTTATTCCCATTCCAAGGCTCCTTTACGCCATTCATAAATAAAACCGATGGTTAACAGCCCTAAAAAAATACCCATCACGGCCATACCAAACCATCCTAATTCGCGAAAAACGACTGCCCAAGGAACGAGAAAGGCCGTTTCTAAATCAAAAATGATAAATAAAATAGCGACTAAGTAATAGCGAACATCAAAGGGTGCACGAGCATCGTTAAAAGGTTCAAAACCGCATTCATAAGCAGAAAGCTTTTGAGGATTAGGACGTTTAGGTCCCAATAAATAGCCAAGCAATGGTGCAATCAGCCCAACCGCTACGCCGACCACCATAAAGAGCAATACTGGTAAATAATTTTGCAGCACCGCCTCGCCCCTTTTCTACACGTCATCATTTTACGCGGGTTGCCAAGATATACCACAACCTTTTCATTGACGTTTAATTATAATGTAACTATTGCCGAGGGCCGGACTCGAACCGGCACAGCTTTCGCCACTACCACCTCAAGGTAGCGTGTCTACCAATTCCACCACATCGGCTTTTTTATTTTCTTGTTGGTACTTCTGGTGTGCGCTTTGCAGGTACTTCAGTGCTTGGTACTGACTTACCACCGAAGGGAAGCGTCATCACTTTTTCTTGTTTATAAGCCCGTACTGCCATGTTATTTAAAACAAGGCTTGTTGCAAAAAAAATAATCAAAAAACCGCCGGTAATTTTAAATAAAAAAGAGCCAGAACCACGGCTACCAAAAACAGTTTGCGAGGCACCACTTCCAAAAGCAGCTCCCAGTGTGGCACCTTTGCCTTGTTGCACAAGGACGAGTGCAATCAAACAAACAGCTGCGAACACATGAACCAGTAAAATCAATTGATACATTAGTACCCTAAGACCTTTATTTCAGTAAAAAAACGTTAAGCACTGCGCTTATTTTCAAATCCGCTTTCAATTGCGGCTTGGCATATGGCTAAAAATTGCTCTGCATTCAGAGAAGCGCCACCTATTAATCCACCATCAATATTAGGCATGCTGAGTAAAGCATGGGCATTCTCCGGCTTCATACTGCCGCCGTACAGTATACGAATTGTTTCCGCCATAGCAACATTATTTTGCGCAATTAACTGTCGTATAAAGTGATGCACTGCATCGGCCTCGGTCGGGGTCGCAGTTAAACCTGTGCCAATCGCCCAAACAGGTTCATAGGCAATCACTGCATTTTTAAAACCTGCAATGCCTACGAGATCAATAACCGATTGGATTTGATTCGTAATGATACTTTCTGTTTGATTCTTTTCACGCTCTTCCTGCGTTTCTCCGACACAAAGTATAGGAGTCAAGTTAGCAGTTAATGCAGCATTAAATTTTGCTGCAATTAAATCCAAATCTTCCTGGAAAATCGTGCGTCGTTCGGAATGGCCCACTAAAACATAGCGACAACCTAAATCGGAAAGCATGGGACCTGCAACTTCACCCGTAAATGCGCCTTGCGGATTAATATAAAGATTTTGCGCACCTAGATGGATGTCACTGGCGGTACATGCCTGCTGAACAAGATCAAGGTGAACGAAGGCTGGACAAACGACAACATCAATTGAATGATGGTGATACCCCTTCAGAATGGCTTGAATCAAAGCACTGGCCTGTTGCTTTGTGCCATGCATTTTCCAATTACCAGCAATTAAGGGTTTGCGCACATCAGCCTCTGTTGATTCAATAAATGAATAGGGCAGTGATTTTATATGAATCAAAACATGCGGCGCAAGGTAAATGATTGGTTTTTATTAGAAGAAGCAATTTCATTACTTATTAGCTAATAATAATTTGCGAACTTGAAAGCCTAACGATAATTTGAATCATTCTAAAACGCGTATCAAGATGGTCGATGGCTTGGTTTTTCTTCTTGAGCAAGTTCGGGCTCAGGTTTAAGCTTATCAAGCTTCTCGAGTTTCTCTCCAATTTGGGTTAGGGTCAGATTAGTAGAATCTGATTTATCCTCTCCTTCCTCTTTGTGGTCTTGCCATTGTTTCATTTCATGGTGGTTTTCTTTCAATAAGGATTTCAGCATTCCATTATTAGGAGATTCTACGAAATGACCTTCTTTCTCGAATGCCTTTCTTTCTGCCTGCCAAACTTTACTTAATATAAGTACTTCCCTTCCTTCTACTTTTAATTGCTTTAATAAAGCCTTACGATTTTCTTGGGTTTGTTCAAAAGTTGGGTCAGACAACAGCTGTTTAGGATTTTTTAAACGACTCTCCAAAATACCTTTCGTTCTATTAATTTCCTTACTGCGCTCTATTAATGAATCGATCTCAGTCTTTGCAACTTTAACCTTATCCTCAATCGTTTCTGTGTCTTTATAAACTCGCGCAAGATACTGCTTGGTTTGCTCTTCTCTATCAATTTTAAGGAGACTATCCAATTCTTTTTTTGCTGATTTCATGGCTGAGACTTTACGATTCAATTCAAATCGTTCTGCTTGGAAAGGATGTTCCTGTAATCGTCGAGCGAAGTCTCCTTGTTTAGCTTTCACATCATTACGATTTAATCGCGCATTAGCCTTATTTTGCAAGTCACCTAAAATTTGCGCGTATTTCATACGGCGTGCTTTAGCATCTTCCGGAGAAAGTTTTTTTTCTTCTCCCTTTAAATCTTTATTGAAAATAAAACTTCTTTCTTTATCCTGCGTTTGAAGAAAACTATTAATATTACTACCAAAGCGAACAGCAAGACCCCGTTCTTCAGCAAGCTTTAAAATAATTGCTAAACGTTCTTCACTAAATTGATTTGATTTTTTCCAATCGATTTCAATCGTGCGAACACCTTTTGAGACTGCTAAGAAGTCAATCACGGCTCTATAACATTCCTCGAAATCACCTTTACTGGGCGGAGGAACGGGTCTTGCCATGCCTTGTTTTAATTCAATGGCAAACTTTGGAAATTTATCACATCGATATAATCCATCAGCTAAAATTTCTGTTAATAACGATCTTGTTTCAAGCCCAGCCGGTTTTTCATCTTGCTTACCTTCTTCATTGGTTGGATACCACGTTGGAATGCCAAAGTGATATCGATAAGCATTAGCGTTGGCTAATCTTTCTTGCGTTTGTAATCGTACAGTGGCTTCTTTTTCTTCTGCTAATTTTTTTTCAGCCGCTACTTGTTCTTGTGCTTTTTTTTCTTTTGCTAAATCATCTACCGATTGTTTTTTTTCGGGGGCTTCTTTATTTTCAGCGACTTCGGCATCTGCCTTCTCTTTGATAGGTTTTTGTGGAATTTGAAGCGTGTTTTGCTTATTCGCTGCCTCTACTTCACTTTCTGAGCCCAACTCATCACTACTTTCCGAGCTTTCATCATCGGTATCAGTGTCATACTGATCCTCTCGGTTTAATTGCTCATTCGCTGCCTCTACTTCACTTTCTGAGCCCAACTCATCACTACTTTCCGAGCTTTCATCATCGGTATCAGTGTCATACTGATCCTCTCGGTTTAATTGCTCATTTGATTGTTTATCATCTGAACCTGGATTTTTGGGAAGCATAGTTTTCTCTTATTCTCTAAAGGTATTTTCTAATTATAAGCGAGCCCACCTTAAGGTTTCATAAACTCAATGAAATCAACTTACTCCATTTCTTTTCTTGGCCCTAAGTTAATCGCTTGCTCAGTGTATAATCCGACTAATAACGGGGTGGGCTTGTAATTAACTATTTCAGCTTTGCGGCCATATTGATCTGATAAATGCTGGAGCTCAACCCAAATCGCCTTGGTGAACCGGTCAACGCCTGCCATCTCAATCGCCCAGCCTCGCTTGTAAACTTCACGTGCCATGGCTCGCGCCGTTAGCATACCATCGAGTGACGTTCGCTCATGGGAATATAAATCTTTGGGTGTTGCCACAAGACAACTACCACGGTCATATACATCATAATGGGGACTTGCGTCTTTTAGCATTAGGGGATGTTTATCGCCTGGACTTTCCAGATTAAAGGCATCCCAAATCATAATTAAACCGAAACGCTCAAGTAAATAATAAATTTCTTGCGGTGTGATAGCACGTTCAATTAATCCGCCTAAATCTGGAATCGGTAAATTTTGGTCTAGCGCTTCCCACACTTGTGACTTTAAATCATCAAAATATTTTTCATCGGTAGAAGGGGCTGATTTGATCGTCAAAATTAATGCGGTTTGAATGTGCCCCGCTTCATTTTCTATGGTGAGGATAACTTCATGTCTACCCTCCGTTCCTTTAGCAGGAATACCGGTGAGAATGCCATCTTCAGTACAAATCATGCCTCTTGGCAAAGGTTGACCATTTTTTAATTCTGCACTAAATCGACACCGTGAATTTTCAGCTTGAATATAATTTTTTAAATCAAACGGACCGTAGGCCGCCAATTCATTGACGAGTTGCGGAGGAATAGCTTGAATCACAACTGGGGCCGACATGAATAATCCCTTTGCTTAATTATAAACGTGATTATAGCAATTATTTCTAACGGCGCGTATTGCTTCAAGGGATTTAGCTAAAAGAAGGCATACTGGGTTCCACCCACTCATACATTTCAGTGTCGGCAACGGGGCACTTCGAACACTTACTACCACAAGCGGGCGTTTTTTGGCACACGCGAATCTTTCCTTTCGCAATAAAATGCCGCAGTAAACACCGTATGGTTTCAGGTTTTGCATTAAAAAGGGTACACAAGCTTGCAAGGGTTGCAATACGTACGTGCAACATATGATTTTTAATAGCAAGTAAACTCATGCTGACTCTCCTATCCGTAAGGCATGCGTAGGCTTTTGTTGGTCCGTGTAATAAGCGATTGAGCGAATAGAAATCATGGTCGTCAGTAAAACCGCACTGATACCGAGGATCCAAAGGGAAGATGAAAGGGGATGTTGCAAAATTGTCGCTGCTTGATAAAAAAGGACAGCAGCACCATAAGCCACACCGCTCATCCAGAGTACTGAAAAGATAGCCCAACCCCGATTTAATTCTCTTAACATTGCTGCGGTTGTAGAGACGCAAGGGAAATATAACAATACAAATAATAAATAAGAAAATGCACCAACTTTTCCATCAAATTTTTGATACATCAAGCCATAAACACCTTGGCTGACTTCATCGATAGGCGCTTTAGCTAATACAGGGTTTTGCCATGCATCTTTTAATGCAGCAAAATTAGTGAAGATAGAATGCCAGGCATCTTGCAAACCTCCCACTAGGCTAAAACTTTCTGCGGATTGTATTGTGCTCAATTGGCCCATCTGCGTATAAAGCGTATTGAGCGTACCGACCACAACTTCTTTCGCCAAAATACCAGTGAGTAGACCAACCGTGGCCGGCCAATTATCCATACGAATTCCCATGGGCATGAAAAGTGGCGTCAATATTTTACCGAAGAAAGAAAGGATTGAATGGGTATCACCCTCTGCTGAAACAATGATGCCTTCCAATGTGATGGAATTGAGAACACCGATAACAATGCAAATAGGAACAATAAGTTTGCCCGCTCGCACCACGAAGCCTTTTAAACGTTGCCAGGTATGGAGTAATAATGTTTTGAATTGAGGACGGTGATAAAGCGGTAATTCCATAATCAAAGGCGCAGGATCACCTTTCAAAAATGTTTGACGTAATAAAAACCCAGTAAAAACCGCCATTGCAATGCCGATGAGATAAAGCGCGAAAACAATATTGTGTCCACCGCGTGGAAAAAAGGCGGCAGTGAATACGGCAAAGATAGCAAGCCTTGCACCGCAAGACATAAACGGACTCATCATAATCGTTAAAATACGATCACGTTTATTTTCTAGCGAGCGTGCAGCCATGACACCTGGAACATTACAACCAAAACCTACAATCATTGGAACGAATGCTTTACCCGGTAAGCCGAGTGCTCGCATGAATCGATCGACAACAAACGCTGCGCGCGCCATGTAGCCTGAGTCTTCCAAAAAGGCGAGAAATAAAAACAAAGCACCAATGACTGGAATGAATGTAATGGTTGTATTAATGCCTTTGCCGACACCATTGGCTAAAAGGACGGTGAGCCAAGTCGGGGTATTAATTTGATTGAGGTAATAAGCAAAACCATCCACAAATAGTGTTTGACTACTAATGTCAAAAAAATCTTGAAACGCGCCGCCAATGTTAATCGAGAAAAAAAATAAAGCGTACATCATTAATAAAAAAATGGGTAAGCCCAAAAAACGATTTAAAACAATGTTATCAATCCATGCCGTCCACTTATCCCCTTTGGTTCTATGCTCAACAACACAGTGCGTTAATGTAGTTTGAATAAATTGGTAACGTGTCTCAGCGCAAAGGATATCAATGTCTTCTTGTAATGCTTCCTGAATTTGCGTCGATAGCACCGCAACATTCGTTAAAACGTGGGCATCCACACTACGTTTGGCAAAACCATTATCTTCTAATAAACATAGCGCAAGCCATTCGTTACGAATGTGTGGATTAAGCGCGGCTACAGAAGTTTGATTTAATTGATCAGTCAGGGTGGTGATAGCATTTTGTAAACGTGTTGGATAAGAAAGCGTTAAATTCTGAGGAACAAGATGGTCAGCGGTAAGGATTTGTTTAAGGGCATGGATCCCTGTTTGTTTATTAGCTTGTAATGCAATGACGGGACATTTTAGTTGGGTTCCCAACTTTTGCGCATCAACTTCAATACCATTTGCCTTGGCAACATCAATCATATTGACCGCAACGATAACCGGCGCACCCATTTCTAATAACTGAGTCGTGAGATAAAGATGACGTTCTAAATTGGCGGCATCAACAATATTGATAATTAAATCAAATTCCATTTGTAAGATAAATTGGCAAGCGATACTTTCATCAATGGCATTATCTTGGGCGCATAAATTGAGGGCATAAATACCAGGCAGATCTATTACTTCAATGGTTTTCTCTTGATGAAGAAAGGAACCACTTTTGCGCTCAACCGTCACCCCCGGCCAATTCCCAACTTTTTGTTTAGCACCGGTTAAGGCATTAAATAACGTGGTCTTTCCACAATTGGGGTTACCTACCAAGGCAACTCGAATGGGAGCCGGCACCAGCAGCTGCTTTTCCAAGCGATTTAAACCCATTCCGCTACAAAGCCTCAATATTCACAATTCCCGCCTCGTCTTTCCGCAAGGTCAGCATAAAACCTCGGACTTTGACTTCAATAGGATCTCCTAAGGGTGCAATACGAGTTAGAGTGATTTCGGTACCAGGGATTAAACCCATTGCAATCAGCCGCTTACGATAACAGCTGCAACCCTTAGCGAGGCTGGTGATGATTGCCTTACTGCCCACTTTAAGTTGTTTTAATTGCATGCTAGGTCCTTGTTTTAAAGCGGGTTAGTATTCCTCTTATGATAAACGAAGTCAATACAATTGAGAATCATTCTCATTTATAGGTAGGTTATTTTAAGCCTATACTATGAGAAGTGGTCAAAATTAAGTTTAATTTAATGAACCTAGCCCATAATTGAAGTATACAAAGTAGTAAGAAGTAAATAATGAGGAGCAGCTTTATGGCAAGATCGAGACCCAAAAAAAGAGTCATTAATAAGAAAAATAAGAAAAAATCAGAAAATCTCCCCCAAGTAGATTTTTCCATAAACCTTGATAAACCGGAGTTTCTGGGGAAAGTTGGCAATTATTTGAATCGAGCAATGGGGGAAATCGATGAAACCAACATTAAGATATCTGAAGAAATAGATAGGTTGAGGGCAGGTTTAAGTCTGGATCCAAAAGATGCGAGAGGGGATGAAGCCTTATTAAATACTATGTTAAATGATCCCTCAAGTAGCCTCATGAAAGATATCATAAGTAACTTACAAGAATTAAAAAAGAACAAAGTGGAACTTGAGTTAATTCGTAAGGACATGGAGGATTTGAATAGCCAAATCAATGCTGATGGAATTAAAACTCCTGAAACCATATCTACTGAAGCAAGTCGTTTACGAACGGCTTTTATGAGTGTCGTCTCGAAGGTTGACACAATTGTGACACACAACGATGGGAAAACTATACGGAAGAAAATTAATAATTATTCTAAACAAAAAGCTGAATCGGAAGAGAACAGAGGATCTGATAGAAATAATGAAAATGGGCAAAGGGGTTATGAGTCTGACAGAGAAAAATCTGAGCAAGAAGAAATTTTAAACGAAGAAAATGAATTATTAAATCAGACGAAAGTAGGCCGTTTTGCTAGAATGATGAAAGTATTTAGATCAAAACCAGGTTTACCCGAACATCCCCTGAATAAAAGTTATGAACAAAATATTGAGGTATTAAAAACAGCGCTTGTTTTCATTGAAAAATACAAAACAATGGCAAGCCGAGATACGGATACAATGGTTGCAAAAACGAAAGAAGCGAAAGATATATGCATTAAAATCATGAATAACTTATATGCTTATCAAACTTTGCTAACACATTCCCTAAATGACCCAAACCTAAATATTAATCAAGACATCACACAAAAAAGATTAAACGAAGTAAACGATGAAATGAAAAATGCACGACTAAGATTTAATTTCATCCATGATAGTAAAATTGCTACTTATACTTATAGCGTCATCATTAACGCTAATAACAACCTAGACCGATCCATTGAAGACTTTTTTAATAAACCTCGAGGAGATATAGATAACCAACCAACTCCATTTGCAGAAAATGTTGAGAAAGCTAAAAACGAGTATTTAAGTGAAAATGGTCTCTCAGCTTCGATTGGACAGGATGTTCCCGTCCACAAGGGATCGATTAAAACTTCCGATTCATTTGATGGGATTCGTAATGCTAGAGTAAATATTTTTATCGCCGATATTCCTGCGAAGGGTCAAATACCTGCTCAAACAGCACAATTCGCAACAGTTCAACGTATTCAAAATGGTTCTTTTGTATCTCGCTTTCGTTATACCCCAGGAGAGATTCAGGCTCTAAGTGCTGATCAACGTTTTATATTAGCCGTCAAAGAAGCCGAAAACTTCATCGCTGCGATGCCTGACCCAGGAGAGCCTATCAAAATTTCAGGAAAAAATTTACCCAAAGATTTTGTTATGCATATGGTTAATCATATTTCATGTACGCGTCAATATGAAAATATCGCAACAACTCATTACGCTTCTGAGAGAGATCAAAACAACCATCGCCGAAAATTACAAAAACATTTGAATGATATTTACCCAAATAAAGATACCGAACGATTGGCCATGTCACCTAAAATTTTTGAGGAAATGCGTGCTAAAACAAAAACTACCAAAGAGGACTTGAGAGGTAATGCAATTAAGATTCCCTCTCACCGCTGGGAGGCAGAGGAGAGTCGTGAAACAAACCCCGTCCACCGGACTGTAAATAGGCATTCTACTTTCTCACCGCAAACGCAAACGATAGATTTGCCGTCTGACAGTGAAAACGAGAACGATAGTCATTTACACGATAAAAGGTTAACCAAATTCAAAAAATCCTAATTAGCCCGCACCCAATACTTCTTCTAACCCAGTCCGCAAATCCACAAGCTGGCCATGAAAAAAATGGCTGGCTTCTGGGAAAGTGAGGATAAGAGGGGGCGGTTTTCGTTTTTTTGCCCACTTCAAAACTTTTTCAGGCGGTACCACTTCATCTTTCATCCCTTGCACTACAATCCATGGATAGGTTATGGGTGGAATACTTTTGAAAGAAAAATGATTAACGGGCGGTGCGACTACAACAAGTTTTTCAACAGGAATTCGACTAGCAGCTTTCATCGCAATGTAGGCACCAAAAGAAAAACCGGCAAGCCAAATACGATGGCTGGGCTTTTCATGCAACACCCAATCGATGACTGCAAATAAATCATCAAGCTCTCCATTGCCTTGGTCATAACTTCCCGTACTTTTTCCAACGCCCCGAAAGTTAAATCGAACCGTATTGACACCTAAATGTTGAAACGTTTTAGCAAGTGTTGTCACCACTTTATTTTGCAGAGTGCCGCCGTGAAGCGGATGAGGATGACAAACAATGCCCCAGGCTTGCCTGGGAACCTCTTGAGTCTTTGACACCACCACCTCAAGTTCGCCCGCAGGACCGTGAATCATTTGCGGCGTATCAATGATTGTCTTGGTTGATATCATGGGTTCAATTAATCTCTTAACTAAAACGGAATCTTATAAGCTACCTATTCCGACTGCGGCTGTCATCTGTAGATTGCAGTCTTTAAACATATTTAATACGAATAAAAAATTTAGCGTGGCGCAGAGGATTTAATTAAGCGGTCATGGATGGCTTGCCAAACTTCCCCCTGGGGGGGGGTTTGAATAAAAATATGGCTGTAACCTTGTTGATCGAGTTGTCGTAATGTTCGATAGAGAGCGCGAGCATAGTTTTCTGGGTGCCTCGGCATATATTGCCAAGTGATCGTGGCATTAGACTTATATTCCAGAGGGTCGAGCAAAAGAAAACACACAGGGGAATGAGACTGTATGGCGCGATCAACAAGTACTTTCACTTCTGAAGGGTCGATAAGTGTTGTGTGTGTATTGGGCGCATAATGAATTTTATGCATACCGGGAACCAAGACTTTGCCGCTTGTTCCATAATCAATTTCACAATTTAAACAGGCTTTAATATCAGAAGGGGTAATATGTCCAGGCCGTAAGATTTTGTAAGGGAACTGTGATAAGTCTATTATGGTAGATTCCAAGCCGACCTGACATGCATCGCCTTCTAAAATAAGATCGATATCTTTTCCCAACTCATCCCAAACTGCCGCTGAAGTAGTAGGACTAACCTTCGTAAATTTATTAGCTGAAGGTCCTGCCACCCCTCTGCCAAATGACTTAAGTAAGGATAAGGCAATAGGATGATTTGGCATCCGTAAACCTACGGTGGGTTGGCCGCCGGTTAATAAAACAGAGACGGAAGCCTTTTTTTTAAGTAAGACTGTGAGCGGACCGGGCCAAAAGCGATCCATGAGCTGCCATGCAGCGGGTGGAATTTCTTCAGCCCAGGTCTCAACTTCTTCTTTCCTGCCAATATGGACAATCAAAGGGTGCTG
Organism: Gammaproteobacteria bacterium; assembly: GCA_013816845.1. Lineage (NCBI taxonomy): Bacteria > Pseudomonadati > Pseudomonadota > Gammaproteobacteria > Gammaproteobacteria bacterium. The sequence goes on along the minus strand of JACDDU010000002.1, from coordinate 21,226 downwards.
CATTGGTCTTTCTTTAACCAAAAATATGCGCTGAATGGCCGACTCACAACGAGCATCCGCGCCTAAACCGTAAACTGTTTCTGTTGGAAAGGCGACAAGCCCCCCTTTTCCAAGGATATTGGCCGCATCGGGGATTGAGGAAGTCGTTTTAGATATCATTGTAGTGTGCAACTTTGAGCAATTTGGTTAATATATCATTTTATTCTTATTATGAATCCCACTCATGAGCGAACTTGCAGCAAATCGTGCGCTTGAAGATGAAACGCCTGAACTAATAGCCCTTTCCCCTTTCGCTACGATCAAGGGACAGGCCGTTATCGATTTGCCTAAAGATCTTTATATTCCGCCCGATGCAATGAAAGTTTTTCTCGAAGCATTTGAGGGGCCGCTCGATTTTTTGCTATATCTGATCCGTAAACAAAATATTGATATTCTTGATATTCCTGTGGCTTCCGTTACTCGGCAATACATGGAATACATCGGCTTAATGACGAATTTGTCCTTGGAACTCGCCGCGGAGTACCTCGTGATGGCCGCTATTTTAACTGAAATTAAATCACGGATGCTACTGCCACGACCGGAAATTGAAAGTACAGAGGAAGACCCGCGCGCAGAACTGGTAAGACGCCTTCAAGAGTATGAGCGCTATAAACAAGCTGCTGAAGATTTAGATAAACTTCCACGCCTGATGCGCGATCATTTTCCTATCTTGGTTGCATCTGATCACTTGACGGTTGTTAAACCTGAACCCCATGTTGCCCTCCCGGATTTAGTCAATGCGTTAATGGATGTTCTAAAACGCGCTAAGCTCTCGGTGGATCATCACATTAGTATGGAAACCATTTCAGTTCGTGAAAAAATGACGCATATTTTAACCTCGCTTCAGGAGCAAAATCATTTACCCTTTGATCAATTATTTAACCTCCAAGAAGGGCGCTTAGGTATCGTCGTCACTTTTTTGGCAATGCTCGAGTTACTTAAGCAAAGTTTGATTGAATTTGTGCAAGCAACTGATTTCGCTCCCATTTATTTAAATACAAAATCAGCTTAAGGTTTACTTAACAAAACGACCAATTTATCATTCTCGGGATTATTTGCTGATATAATAAAAATTAAGCTTCTTTTGCATGAACAGTTCAAGGGGTGTTTATGTTGAAACGTGGATCAAGCATCAGTCCAGCTCAACCCTCTATCGGTGGCGGCAGCACCCTTTTCATGATGCGCGATTTCATTTATAGGCAGTTCATCGCAAAGCAAGGCCTCTCATTTGGTTTGCAAAATGCATCGACTGATTTTTCTTCGCTTATCGATACTAATTTAGATCGTATGGTAAAGACTGATAAAGTAGCGGCGGTTATTAATGAAAAAATTGAAGTTGCAACGCCTGTCACTGAAATGAAAGATGCATTGCAATCTGCCAAGATAAATATTGATAAACTAAGTTCTATCGGTGATGAAACTACTTCAGGGTTTTTACACCGGTATACTTCTCTTACCTTAGAAGTCAGAAAATTAGAGCAAGAACGAAGTATTTTAAAAGAAGAAAAAAATAAGTTTTTTATCCAGAAAAATCAAATTTTTCATGAAGCAGGCACTGCACTTTTAGCCGGACGCCCCGAAGAAGAAATTAAAAAAATACTGTATAAACTTAATAATCCATTGCGGGTTTTAGAAGATAAAGTCAGCAAACTTATTCGTAACGAAGATGCGCAAATGCCGCTTGTTGAAACTTTACGACATCAAGTTGCAGGAAGGATTGATATTCTAATTTCAACAAAACAAGTTACTGCAGCAGAATTACAACAATTGTCTGGGATAAGACAAGGTAATTAAGAAGATATCAATTGCTGTTCGCGAATTAACAAATGATGCGGACGTAAGCCTGCGACCCATAACGTTGCGAGATAAAGAATAGCTGCAAATCCCAATAAGTAAATTAAGTGGGTAAATCGCCAAGCTGCAGTTTGACTCAACCAGTCTGACATCGCTCCCTCCCCAAAGAAAAGCCAGGTACCGAGAACCAAATTAGCAAGAAGTAAACGTAAACCAAAAACTCTCCAACCCGAACGCGCACGATAATAATTTTTGACGAATAAAAAATAAAGCAAACAACCCGTATTGATAATTGCTGCACATGATGTTGCAAGGGCAATGCCAGCATGTGCGAGAGGGATAATAAAGATAAGATTTAAAACAATATTAGCAACCATTGCAATGACACCAATTCGCACCGGCGTTTTCATATCTTGTTTCGCGTAAAAGCCTGCTGCTAAAATTTTCACAAGCATGAAAGGTGTAATACCAATGGCAAATGCCATTAAACTTTGTTTTGCCATCAAGACATCATGCGGACTAAATTTACCATACTGAAAAAGCGTAGCAAGCATCGGCCCTCCCGCAACAAACAACACCATCGTCGCAGGAATACCAATGAGTAACACAGCTCGTAAAGCCCAATCGATCGTTAGAGCATAAGACTCTTCGGATTGCATTGCTTGATGACGTGAAAGATTAGGGAGTATCACCGTTGAAATCGCAACACCAAAAACGCCTAAAGGAAACTCCATTAAACGATCAGAATAATAAAGCCAAGATATGCTACCGACTGCTAATAATGAAGCAAACAAACTGTCCACAAGTAAATTAATTTGACCCACTGATACCCCGAATAAAGCAGGTAACATCAGTTTCAACACACGCCGAACGCCCGGATCTTTAAAATTGATATAGGGACGTGGTAGTAATTTTAAGATTTTTAAAAATGGAAGTTGAAAAAGAAATTGCACTATCCCTGCAAGAAATACCCCCCAAGCAAGACCAGTGATAGGAATCTTTAAATGAGGTGCAAACCACAAAGCAGCACTAATCATGCAAAGATTTAAAAATACAGGCGTAAAAGCTGCAACCCAAAAACGATTGTAAGTATTTAAGATCGCACCAGAAAATGCTGTTAGAGAAATAAAAAAAAGATAAGGGAAAGTAATTCGCAACATCGTAACCGCTAAATCAAACCGATCCCCATCAATTGCAAAGCCTGGAGCAAACACACGGATGATCATGGGTGAAAACAGCATACCAGCCACTGTAACAATCAGGAGCACAATGCCGAGCGTACCGGCAATAGCATCAATAAACCGTTGCGCCTCATCTTTTGATTGAGTTCTTTGATATTGTGCAAGGACGGGAACGAAAGCTTGTGAAAACGATCCTTCAGCAAATAATCGTCGCATAAAATTAGGAATTTTAAATGCAATGGAAAAAGCATCGAAAGATGCACCTGCACCAAAAGCGGCTGCGGTCACCATATCTCTAATGAAACCAAAGACACGTGAGATGGATGTCATACCAACAACAACTGATGTAGATTTAACTAAGTTTTTACTCATGCATCATGCACTCTTTAATTAATCTGAATGAAGCTTAATGGCCATTAGAGAATAAGCGAAGCAATGTGATTGATCAACGAAACTAAATGATTTTCTTTACCATCAAAACTACTGTTCACGGTAATGACAATCAGGACCTTACGTGTTGGCACATAAACATAAATTGCCCGATAACCTAAAGTCATACCTTGATAAATAAAAAAAGCTTGCTTAAAAGAAGGACCATATTGAGCACTTGTTCCTAAACCATAACCTTGTAAATCTTGACTATTAAGCTGGGTAATAGGTTTCCCATCTTTTTCAGAAACCATCGATAGCATTTTTTTGAGTTGCACACGTGATAAAACTTGCCCAGGAGTAAATAATGCTTTAACCCATTTGGCTAAATCTTGGTTGCTTGCAATTATTCCCCCTGCTGCTTGTAAGTAAGACAAACTATACTGGGTTACCACAGTACCGACTGGTAAGTAATGGGCAAAACTGCGCTCACCTTGATACCCTTGGATGAGGTTTTTTTGCAAATTTTGTGGAATAAGGTGCGGAACATAGTAGGTGGAATTTAAAGACAAAGGATGAATTAACATCTCTTGCATTACATTGGAAACACTTTTACCCGTTAACCGTTCAATCAGTAAACCTAGAATATAGTAATTGGTATTTGAATAGTTAAACTGCGTACCAGGAGGAAATAATAAAGCCATGCGATGCATTTGACTGATCCAAGCGGGAAGCGAATGATTTCGATACGGATCAGCAATCAATTCTGTAAAAAAAACTTGTCTTTGAAGGTAATCAGGGATACCACTTGTCATATTTAATAACTGCAAAATCGTGATATCTTTCCATGCTGGGTATTCAGGGAAATAAGTGGTGACTGGATCATTAATAGAAAAATGATAACGAGGATCACTTTCAAGCTTAAGTAAAATTGCGGCAATAAAAGATTTTGTAATACTGCCGATCTGAAATAACGTTTTGTCATTGACTAAGACTTTTTGATCGTTGGCTTGGTGTCCTGCAAATACAGAAGTTTGTTGGCTTGGGGTATGAACAGTTATAGCAACACCCGTTAGATATTCTTCAGGAGCGTGCTGAGATACATATTCATTTGCTAAGCTTTGCAAAGCGACTTGCAACTGAGTACTCGAGGATGAAAATAAGAGATTGGGGCAGACTATGAGGGCAATAAGTAGCGCCCATATTGTTGTTTTTATTTTCATTAAAAATATATTTGGCTAAAATTAGGCCAATTATCTTACCATAACCTGTCGCAATTTAACAATTAATGTCTCAAAAACGACCCCTAACAAATTGACAATATAGGAAAAAGCGGGCATATTACGCTCTCTTTTCGTGTAACTTAAAAATTTTGTGGAGAAACCCCTTGGCTAATACAAAGCAGGCAAAAAAACGCATCCGCCAAGCAGAAAAACATCGACGCCATAACGCCAGCATGCGCTCCATGCTCCGTACGTACATTAAAAAAGTCGCCGCTGCCATCGCTGTTGGTGATCAAACTAATGCAATTGCTTCGTTACGCTCTGCAACCCCTGTCATCGACAGAATGGCAAACAAAGGTATCATACATAAAAATAAAGCTGCTCGGCACAAAAGCAGGCTGACCGCTAGCATTAAGAAAATGGAAGAGCAAGTAGGCGCTAAAGCTTAACTTATTTTTCTAAGAGAAACTCACTAAGAAGCCCCGCATTGGTTGATTTAATGTGGGGTTTTTCTTTTATAGGGGTTCTGACAATTCTTCAGGATCTTTCGACATTTGATCAAGGCGGTTTGCGGCTTCTTGAGCTAATTCTGTTAACCCAGTTTTGGCAAGCCCCGATACAATAAAAACTTTCCCCTGCCAATTGAGTCGTTTAATAATTGATTGACAAACTTCCAATTGATCTTCCGGAGGCAGCAAGTCGACTTTGTTTAAAACTAACCAGCGCTCCTTCTGCAGTAATGCTTCATTAAACTTAGCTAATTCTTGGGTAATAACATGCACTTGCTCAACTGGATCCGTTCCATCATTAGGCGCAACATCTAGCACATGAAAGAGTAGCCGAGTACGCATGATATGCCTCAAAAATTGAATTCCTAAGCCGGCTCCAGCAGAAGCTCCTTCAATGAGGCCTGGAATATCAGCCATTACAAAGCTACGAAATTGTCCGACTCGAACCACACCTAAATAGGGGTGAAGGGTGGTAAAAGGATAATCAGCAATTTTAGGCCGAGCTGCAGACATCGCACTGATTAAGGTGGATTTGCCTGCATTGGGTAACCCTACCAACCCCACATCAGCTAAAACTTTTAATTCTAAGCGGAGATTACGACTATCCCCAAGTTCCGCAGGAATGGTCTGCCGGGGGGAGCGATTGACACTACTTTTAAAGCGCGAATTACCGATACCATGTCTTCCGCCTTTTGCGACACAGGCAATTTGGTGGGGATCGACTAAATCTGCAATGAGCTCATTGGTATCTTCATCATAAATCATCGTACCTACAGGAACTGGCAAGTATAAATCTTCACCGCTTCGTCCCGTACAATTACGGCCTGCGCCTCTTTCTCCGTCTCTTGCTTTATAGCGATGAATATAACGGTAATCAATTAAAGTATTGATCCCTTCCTCTGCACGAAGAAAGACACTTCCTCCGTCACCGCCATTCCCTCCATCAGGACCACCAAAGGGCATAAATTTAAGCCGTAAGAAACTTGAGGCACCTTCTCCACCTTTACCAGCTTCAACAAAAATTTTGGCTTCATCAACAAATTTCATAAGGGATTTTTGATTTAAATTAATTTAGAAAATCATGTGCATCATTAGAAAAGCCCTGTACTGACAGGGCTTACCAATGTGCCTCATGAAAAGATGAGGGACAAACTTGAGATTATGCAGCCTCAGTAATTTCGAGAGGCTCAATACTAACACAACGTCTATTCTTTGGACCTTTGCGACTAAATACCACTCGACCAGGTTTTAAAGCATATAACGTATAATCTCTACCTAAACCAACGTGCATCCCAGGATGGAATTGGGTGCCCCGTTGACGAATAATAATCTCGCCCGCGTTAACAAATTGACCGCCATAACGTTTAACACCAAGATACTTGGGTTTTGAATCGCGACCGTTTCGTGTACTACCACCAGCTTTTTTATGTGCCATTGCAAACCTCGTTTAACCTAAGCTTGAATTTGATCAATTCTTACTTCGGTATAATCCTGTCTATGTCCTTGCCACTTTTCATAATGCTTGCGGCGACGAAATTTTATAATGTGAATTTTCTTATGACGACCTTGACTCACTACTGTGGCTGAAACAGTAGTGGCATTTAAGTAAGGGCTACCAATCTGAACTGTTTCGCCTTCGCCAATAAGTAACACTTTGTCAAAGCCAATTGTCGCTCCAACTTCAGCTGGTAACTTTTCCAATTTAATGGTGTCACCTTCTTGAACGCGGTATTGTTTACCACCGCTTAAAATTACTGCGTACATGCAAAACTCCAACGCATTGATTTTGGAAAATAAAAAGAGGGCAAATTATATGAAATAAACCTCATCGCTGCAACAATCTGTTACGCAGCCGCCTCATCTCTTCTACCAACTAATTCTATAATCGCCATGGGGGCGCAATCACCTTTACGAAAATTACATTTTAAAATTCGCAAATACCCACCTGGACGCTCTTTGTAAAATGGTGCAATGTCATTAAATAACTTAAGAACAATTTCACGATCACACAGTCGAGAAAATGCTAACCGACGTCTGTGAAGCGTATCTTCTTTTGCTAACGTGATCATTGGCTCCATAAATCTTCTTAGCTCTTTGGCTTTAGGCAATGTCGTCTTGATTAATTCATGACGAAGCAAAGAAACCATCATATTTTTAAACATCGCTTTTCGATGGGTACTATTTCGGCCTAACGCTTTTCCACTATTACCATGACGCATAAAAAAGACCTTTCTTTAAATGTAACAATCAAATTTAATTAACAACTTTTTAAGAAATAAAAAGTTTAAAATTTTATTTCTTTATATCATCTCTGTCATGCGAAGCAGGAGCACGCCAGCCTTCAATTTTCGTGCCTAAGCCTAATCCATGAACAGCTAAGACATTTTTAATCTCGGTTAATGACTTCTTACCTAAATTAGGTGTCTTTAATAAATCGGCTTCGGTGCGTTGAACTAAATCACCAATAAAGAAAATATTTTCAGCTTTCAAACAATTCGCAGAGCGAACTGTCAGTTCCAAATCATCTACCGGACGATGAAAAATTGGGTTAATTGAATCTTCACGAGACATTTTCTCAAGAATCATCGGAGCAGATTGTAAGTCAACAAATGCCGCCAATTGCTGCTGAAGAATAGTAGCCGAACGTCGGATCGCTTCTTCAGGATCTAAAGTACCGTTAGTTTCAAGATCAATAATCAATTTATCCAAATCTGTACGTTGTTCAACACGCGCATTTTCCACACTGTAGGCAACCCGACGAATTGGACTAAAGCTTGCATCAAGATGCAGCGCACCAATTACTGTCTTTCCTTCAGCTTTTTTATTACGTGTAATCGCAGGTTGGTAACCTCTACCCATTACTACACGAAGCGTCATGCTAAGTGCACCACTGTCATTCAAATGGGCAATAACATGATTGGGGTTAACCACTTCAACATCATGTTCCGGTTCAATATCACCAGCAAGAACTGGGCCGGGGCCTTTTTTATTAAGCTTAAGCGTAACTTCTTGACGCCCTTGCAAACGAATAAAAACATTTTTCAAGTTAAGCAGAATTTCAACTACATCTTCTTGAACGCCTTGAATTGCACTGTATTCATGCAATACCCCTTCGATTTTAGCTTCAACAATAGCAGCACCTGGCATCGAAGAAAGTAAAATTCTTCTTAAAGTGTTGCCCAAAGTATATCCAAAACCACGTTCGAGCGGTTCCAAAGTAATCTTGGCGTGAAATGGCGATATAGACTCGACAGCAATTTCTCGAGGTGTTAGAAAGTCAAATGGATTGTTTTGCATGTAACAACCTCTCTATGTCCCAGAAGTGAGTTATTTAGAATAAAGCTCAACTATCAACTGTTCATTAATATCCGGCGGTAAACGATCTCGATCCGGTGCGTTTTTAAACGTGCCAGAAAATGTCGTGGCATCTACTTCAATCCAATCACAGCTGGGGCGATTTTGAGATAAAGTTAGAGCTGACTGTACACGAAGTTGAGATTTCGCTTTTTCCCGTACACTTATCACATCACCTGCGGATAATAAGTAAGAAGGAATATTTACAGCTTTACCATTAACTAAAACACCACAATGATTAACCAACTGTCTCGCTTCCGCACGTGTAGAACCAAACCCCATGCGATAAACAACATTGTCCAAACGACGCTCTAGGAGCTTTAGCAAGTTTTCACCTGTAGAACCCTTTAAACGAGTCGCTTTTTTAAAGTAGTTTTCAAACTGACGCTCTAAAATACCATAAATACGTCTAACTTTTTGTTTTTCTCGAAGTTGAACACCATGTTCTGTTTCTCGACCGCGTCTAGCACCATGCTGACCGGGAGCTGTATCCAGCTTACATTTGCTATCTAATGCTCTTACACCGCTGGTGAGTGAAAGATCCATTCTCTCCCGACGAGCAAGCTTACAACGAGGACCTAAATACCGTGCCATTTATTATCTCTCCTGCTATACACGTCGTTTCTTTGGCGCGCGACAGCCATTAAAGGGAATACCAGTTACATCTGTAATCGATTTTACTTTCAAACCAACAGCAGCCAATGCACGAATTGCTGATTCGCGACCTGGACCTGGCCCGCGTACGCGAACATCAACACTTTTCATACCAAAATTTTCAACTGCAAGTGAGCCAACTTTTTGCGCAGCTTCGCCAGCAGCATAGGGAGTAGATTTCCGAGAACCACGATAACCGCAGCTCGCCGCACTAGCCCAACATACTGCATTCCCTTGAACATCTGTCATGGTCACAATGGTATTATTGAATGAAGAATCAATATGGGCGATACCGTCTGTAACTTGCCGTTTAGATTTTTTTCTTTGCTTACTTTTATCGTCTGCCATTCAATTTACCTTTATTTAGCTTTGCCTTTACTTCTTCCTTTACGGGTTCTTGCATTAGTTCGAGTTCTTTGTCCTCGAACGGGTAAGCCACGCTTATGCCGAGAGCCGCGATAAGTACCAAGCTCCATCAAGCGTTTAATATTCATAGCTACTTCACGTCGAAGATCACCTTCAACACGAATTTTGCTTACTTCACCGCGCAAACTTTCAAGTTCCGCTTCAGTTAAGTCTTTGACTTTCTTAGCTGGATCTATCTGCGTCGATTCACACATCGATTTAGCAAGATTTCTGCCAACACCATAAATCGCTGTCAGACCTATGCTGACATGTTTATGCATTGGTATATTTACGCCTACAATACGCGCCGCCATTCCATCACTCCTAACATTTAAGACTTACTGAATAAATATCATTCATACTGTATTACTTGGTCGCTTGTTCCTCGACATATTTTCCGATTTTTGAGTTAATCTAATCAAAATTCGCTTAAAAAACCTCACAAAAAATGTAGAAGGTGGAACTAACTCATTATAAACACTAACTTTATCACTAACCTCGGCGGGTGCTGCGTGACTTACTTTAGGCAGCGTCCAAACTACACGAGCATAGTTGCAAAAGCGCATGAGTTTAATATTCAATCACAGAAAAATCAACCTTGTCTTTGCTTATGTCGTTTTTCTTTGCAAATAATTCTAACCGTATTTTTACGACGGATGACTTTACAATTTCGACAAATTTTCTTTACTGATGCTCCAACTTTCATTTTCCACCCCACGTAAACTCAAATTAGCTGATTTTTTCATCTTTGGAAGCTAGCTTACCGATTTGAGGTTGCACCGCTTCTTAAATTTGCCTTTTTAAGTAAAGACTCATACTGATAAGACATGATATGGGCCTGAACTTGTGCCATAAAATCCATAACTACAACAACAATAATTAACAAAGAAGTCCCGCCAAAATAAAATGGAACATTCCAAGCTAAAATTAAAAACTCAGGCAAAAGGCATACTAAAGTAATATAGATTGCACCAGCCAAAGTCAGTCTTGTCATTACTGTGTCAATATACCGCGCAGTTTGATCTCCTGGACGAATCCCTGGAATAAATGCACCCGATTTCTTCAAATTATCTGCAGTTTCTTTCGGATTAAAAACTAAAGCAGTATAGAAAAAACAAAAGAATATGATACCTGCACTAAATAATAACATATGCAGAGGCTGGCCTTGCTGCAAAGCAACACTAAATGAACTTAGCCATCCAAGTCCTTTGGTATTACCAAACCATTGCGCAATGGTTGCCGGAAACAAAATCAAACTGGAGGCAAAAATCGGAGGTATAACCCCTGCCATATTAATTTTCAGGGGAAGGTGCGTGCTTTGTGCAGCATAAACTTTACCACCCTGCATTCGTCTCGCATAATTGATGGTTATACGTCTTTGTGCCCGTTCTACAAAAACCACGAATGCCACTACCCCTACCACTGCGGCAAGGATAATCAATAAGAAAATGATTTGTAACTGACCTTCACGAACTTGCTCTAAGGTACGACCTAGCGCTTGTGGAAGTCCCGCTACAATACCTGCAAAGATGATCATTGAAATGCCATTACCAATACCACGTTCCGTGACTTGCTCACCCAACCACATAAGGAACATCGTTCCCGTAACTAAGGTAACGGTAGTTGTAAAATAAAATGACATCCCGACAGAGATTGCGACCCCATTTGCTGCCAACATTTTAGAAATACCGATTGCTTGAAACGTTGCCAGAACTAAGGTGCCATAGCGAGTATATTTATTAATTTTTCGTTGCCCTGCTTCCCCTTCTTTGCGTAGTTCAGAAAGTGAAGGCGTCATCACACTTAATAACTGCACGATAATAGAAGCCGAGATGTAGGGCATGATTCCTAAGGCGAAAATACTAAAACGCATTAAAGCGCCACCAGAAAACATGTTGAACAAACCAACAATGTTGTTTTGTTGCGAGTTAAAAAGTTCTTGTAAACGCAATGGGTTTAATCCAGGAACGGGAATATAAGATCCTATTCGAAAGATTAAAATTGCAATTAAAACAAACAAGAGCCGGTTTTTTAAGTCAGCAAATCCTGTTCCTTTTAAATTTTCCCCAAGCCGACCGATTGTCATTTAAACCTCAACTTTCCCTTTTGCAGCTTCAATAGCGCGACGTGCGCCAGCTGTTATAGCAATTCCACGAATCGTAAATGCTTTGGTTACTTCACCTGAACCAATAATTTTAACTTCTTTGGTATTAGCGCGAATAAGTCCTGACGCTTTTAACGAGTTAAAATCAATTTCAGTAATATCTAAGGTATCTAAAGCAGATAGATAAATTTCTTCCCTGTAAAGGGCTGTGCGTGAACGAAAACCAGATTTAGGTATGCGACGTTGGATAGGCATTTGGCCACCTTCAAAACCAACTTTATGATACCCACCCGCACGAGCGCGTTGACCTTTATGTCCGCGACCACAAGTCTTTCCCTTGCCAGATCCAATACCGCGACCTAAGCGTTTTGATTTTGTTTTGGATCCTGGTGCTGGATGTAAAGTATTTAACTGCATCTTTACATATCCTCTATATTAATTAATGTCTGAGATGCTATTAATTTGACCGGTTAAACTAAGGACCGGTTTAGCACAACCATTCTTATTTGAATAAAAATTACTTTTCGGTTAGCTCATCAACCGTTTTACCGCGTTTAGCCGCTAAAAATTCAGGCGGTGTAATATTCGACAAGGCTTTTAATGTAGCCCTAACAACATTGACGGGATTTGTAGATCCACCAATTTTGGCTAACACATTCTTAACACCTAAAACTTCGAATACTGCGCGCATAGCACCACCGGCAATAATACCTGTACCATCTGAAGCGGGCTTCATAAATACGCGTGTCGCACCATGTTTACCAGTAATTTCGTGATGCAAAGTATCATTTTTAAGAACCACGTGACGCATATTCTTACGAGCATTCTCGAGAGATTTTTGAATCGCGACAGGCACTTCACGCGCTTTTCCTCGACCAATACCTATACGGCCATGGCCATCACCCACCACAGTAACGGCAGAAAAACTAAAAATCTTACCACCCTTTACTACCTTGGCGTTTCGAGCGACTGCAACAAGCTTTTCTAGATACCCATCGCTTTTTGTACTTTGATCATAACTAGCCATAATATGGATAACCTTATTTAGAATTCTAACCCAACTTCGCGTGCAGCATCTGCGAGCGCTTTAACCCGACCATGAAAAGCAAAGCCCGATCTATCAAAAGCAACTGTACTAATTCCTGCTTTCATTGCGCGCTTTGCCAACAAAGCACCTACTGCTTTTGCAGCTTCGACATTTCCACTTATTTTTAAATCTTTTTTCAACTCTTTATCTAAAGTCGAAGCAGATACTAAAGTAGTTTTACCATCTGGCGTCGTAACTTGAGCATACATATGGCGTGGTGTTTTATGGATACACAACCTTGTGGTTTCAAGCTCTCTTATTTTAAGACGCGTTCTTTTTGCACGACGCAATCTTGACATCTTTTTATTCATGAATACACCCTACTTTTTCTTAGTCTCTTTTAGCTCAATGATTTCATTAGCATAGCGAACGCCTTTCCCTTTGTAAGGTTCCGGACTTCTTATACTGCGAATTTGTGCAGCAACTAAGCCAACTAACTCTTTATTAATCCCTTTTACTAAAATTTCAGTTTGAGTGGGCGTTTCAATTGTTACGCCTTCAGGAACAGAAAAATCTGTAGGGTGGGAAAAACCTAAACTTAAGGAAAGCACTTTACCTTTTGATTGAGCGCGATAACCAACACCCACCAATTGGAGCTTACGTTCGTAACCCGCAGTGATACCTTGAATAATATTAAAAATGTTCGCTCTAATCGTTCCAGCGATTGAACGATTAAGCTTTGTTTGCAAACCCGTAATCTTATGAGGCGGATTACGATTTGGCTCAACTAAAATCTGATTGTTTTCCATTTTAACAATAACAAAGGGATGCAAAGGAATACTGAGATTGCCTTTAGGACCTTTGGCAGAAAACTGACCGTCATGTATTTTAACTTCAACGCCTGAAGGTATAGTGACTGGCTTTCTTCCAATACGAGATGTTGTCATATTTAAATTCCTACTCGACCGTGCATAAAATTTCGCCGCCTAAGTGGCCAGCACGTGCAGCTTTATCAGTCATGACGCCTTTGGATGTTGAAACTACAGCTATGCCTAAACCACCCCGAACACGTGGTAATTGGTCGTATCCTTTATAAACTCGTAAAGCAGGTCGACTTACGCGTTTAATTTTTTCAATAACAGGTCGACCTTCGTAATACTTTAAAGCGACCTTTAAATCACGTTTATTGTCATCAATTACTTCTTCAAAGCTTTCGATAAAACCTTCTTCCTTAAGCACATTTAGGATTTTTTGCTTTAAGTTAGAACTTGGAAACTTAATTTGCTTAATCCCCATCGATTGAGCATTGCGCAAACAAGTTAGCATATCAGCAACAGGATCTTGCAGGGACATCTTAAAATACCTCTCTTTGCATTCTATTCTCTTTACCAGCTTGCTTTATGCATGCCAGGAACCATGCCACTAATTGTAGCGATGCGCATATGGAGCCTGCACAATCCCGTCAATCGATTATATGCACGTGGTCGTCCGCATAGTTTGCAGCGGTTTCGTCTGCGTGTAGGACTTGAATCCCGAGGGAGCTGCGACAATTGTTGCATCGCATCCATTCTCTCTTGATCACTTAAGTTAGAATCGCTTACTGCGTCTCTCAACTGGTCGCGCTTGTCTTTAAGACGAGTTACAAGCTCGACTCGTTTTTTGTTGCGATTTTTAACTGATTTTTTGGCCATATCCTTAACTCACTTCTTTCTCACGAAAAGGAAAATTAAAAGCTTGCAAAAGAGCAAACGCTTCTTTATTGGTTTTTGCTGAGGTAGTAATTGTAATATCCATGCCTCGCATGACATCAACTTTGTCATATTCTATTTCAGGAAATACAATTTGCTCTTTCATTCCTAGGCTAAAATTACCTTGTCCATCAAATGATTTAGCAGTAATACCACGAAAATCCCTTACTCGTGGTAAGGCAATCGTTATAAGACGATCTAAAAATTCATACATTTTATCGCGGCGTAAAGTTACCTTACATCCAATCGGCCATCCTGCACGAATTTTAAAACCAGCATTCGATTTACGCGCCAACGTTTGAACAACTTTCTGCCCCGTGATTTTTTCAAGGTCAGCAATAGCGTTTGTTAATGCTTTCTTATCAGCTGCAGCTTCGCCTACACCCATATTAACTGTAATCTTTTCAATGTGCGGAACTTGCATTACAGAAGAATAAGCAAACTTTTCTTTTAATTTAGGGACAATCTCTTTTCGGTAAATCTCTTGTAATCTAGCCATGAGGCACCTTTATTTTTTTACATCAACAAGTTGATCACTGGCTTTAAAATATCGAGCTCGCTGACCATCTTTCAACACACGAATTCCAACACGGCTTCCTTTTTGCGAAACTGGGTCGTAAACCATGACGTTAGAACGGTGGATTGGCATAGTTTTATTGACAATACCGCCCCGCTCTTGGGTATTTGGATTTTGTTTAACGTGTTTCTTGGCAATATTAATACCTTCAACTTTCAGTTTATTATCCTTCAATATGTTGAGGACAACGCCCCGCTTTCCCTTATCTTTACCTGCAGTGACTATAACTTCATCACCTTTCTTTATTTTATTCATGTGGGCTCTCTCTGATCCTTTCCTACAATACTTCGGGGGCTAACGATATAATTTTCATAAAGTTTTCACCACGCAGTTCTCTCGTAATTGGACCAAAAACTCGTGTGCCAATAGGTTGTAATTGTGCGTTAAGTAAAACAACCGCATTTTCATCGAAGCGAATAGCGGAACCATCCGGTCTTCTGATGCCTTTTTTGGTACGAACAATTACGGCATTTAAAACTTCACCCTTTTTTACTTTGCCGCGGGGTATGGCTTCTTTTACAGAGACCTTAATGACATCTCCAATACCCGCATATCGACGTCGCGAGCCGCCTAAAACTTTAATACACATGACACGACGTGCACCGCTATTATCTGCCACATCGAGCACTGTCTGCATCTGAATCATGCTTTACTCCAACTTCACTGTTTGCAAGGCTTTTGAGCCCGCCAATATTATCATGTTTAATTAAAAATAAAAGATTAAGACATTATTTTTAACTACTTTTTTTAAAGACTTTATATCTAAAACACATTTCTTTACCCGAAACGCGTTTTAACCCTGTTTTTAAAACCCTTAAGAATCATTTCTTCAAGAAGATAAACAATTAGCTAGGCTAAATCGCCTAAAACTAATTATTTGATTCATCGACGATGGGCTTATCGATTTAAAGAAGTTATTCTGCTTCTTTTGTTATAATTTCCACTAGCTTCCAACGCTTTAATTTCGAGATTGGTCTGCTGGATTCAATTCTAACTAAATCACCAACTTGACAAGTATTTTCTTCATCATGGGCATACATTTTAGAAAACCGTCGAATATATTTACCATAAAGCGGATGTTTTACTTTGCGTTCAACTTGGACGACAACCGTTTTATTCATCTTAGCGCTGATGACTTTACCAACCATGCTTCGTTGGGATTTTGATTGGTCGCTAATATTAATTTCCATCTTCAGAACCTTTCTCGGTTAATAAAGTTTTAATACGAGCAATATCTTTACGTACTTTTCGCATTAGATGGGGTTTTGGCTGTTGACCGGTCCCTCTTTGAATACGCAAATTAAACTGTTCACGTAGTAATGCAAAAAGCTCTTTTGATAGCTCTTCAGTACTTTTTACTCTTAATTCACTCGCCTTCATTATATAATCGTCCGCGCTACAAATAAGGTTTTCACAGGTAATTTAGCCGCTGCAAGACCAAGAGCTTCCCGGGCTAATTCTTCTGTAACACCCTCGATTTCAAACATCACTCTACCTGGCTGAACTAAAGCTACCCAATATTCAACATTACCTTTCCCAGAACCTTGTCGAACTTCTAGAGGTTTTTTGGTAATAGGTTTGTCTGGAAAAATTCGAATCCAAACTTTACCACCACGTTTGATATGCCTAGACATAGCACGTCTAGCAGCTTCGATTTGTCTCGCTGTAATACGTCCATGATCTAGTGTTTTTAAACCAAATTCTCCAAAACTGACTTTGGTTCCGCGCAAAGCGATCCCGCGATTGCGCCCTTTAAATTGCTTACGATATTTTGTACGCTTTGGCTGCAACATGGGTTATTTCTCCGTCTTTGCATTTTTATCTGTTGACTCAGGTTGTGGCATTTTATCGCCCAACACTTCGCCTTTAAATATCCAAACTTTCACCCCAATTACGCCATATGTCGTAAAAGCTTCTGCTAATGCATAATCAATATCAGCTCTAAAGGTCTGCAATGGAACACGGCCTTCTCGGTACCATTCAGTTCGAGCAATTTCAGATCCACCTAACCGACCACTGACGCTGATCTTGATTCCTAACGCCCCGGAACGAAGTGCGGTTGTAACAGCTCGCTTCATAGCACGTCTAAACATGATTCGTCTTTCCAACTGTTGCGCCACTGACTCTGCAACTAATTTGGCATCAATTTCCGGCTTACGTACTTCTTCAATACTAACGTGTACAGGAACATTAACAATTTTACTTACTTCATCCCGCAAAACTTCAACTTCTTTACCGCTTTTACCGATAATTACGCCAGGTCTTGCAGTATAGACAGTAACTTTGGCATTGCGCGCTGGACGATCAATTTGAATGCGGCTAATACCAGCTTGATGCAATTTCTTTTGTAAAAATGCACGCACTTTCAAATCAGCACATAAAGTGTCTGAGAATTCTTTAGATGAGGCATACCATCTCGAAGCCCAATCTTTAACAATGCCTAAACGGATGCCGACTGGATTAACTTTTTGACCCATTATCCTCTACTCCCCATCCGATAATATGATAGTAATATGGCATGTTGGCTTAAGAAGGCTTGTGCCGCGGCCCTTGGCTCTGGCTTGCATGCGCTTATAAGTTGGCCCTTGATCAGCATAAATTTGAGTGACCTTTAATTCATCAATATCAGCCCCGAAATTATGCTCTGCGTTTGCAATCGCGGAATCTAGTAGCTTTTTAAGTATCCCAGCAACTTTCTTGGGGCTAAATTTTAAAAGATCAATCGCGCGATCAATCGGTAAGCCACGAATTTGATCGCAAACTAAGCGACATTTTTGTGGCGACAACCTCGCGAATTTTAATTTTGCTGCAACTTCCATTCTCTAATCCTCTATTAGGATGCTTGTGATGCTTTTATGCTTTACCGCCCTTAGAATCTTCAGCACCTTTTGCTTTTCTATCACCTGAATGTCCACGGAAAGTACGTGTAGCAGCAAACTCGCCGAGCTTATAGCCAACCATATTTTCAGTAATATAAACAGGAACATGTAGCCTTCCATTGTGCACTGCGATAGTTAAACCTACCATTTCAGGCACAATCATGGATCGTCTCGACCAGGTTTTAATTGGACGCTTATCA
This sequence comes from Gammaproteobacteria bacterium, assembly GCA_013816845.1. Lineage (NCBI taxonomy): Bacteria > Pseudomonadati > Pseudomonadota > Gammaproteobacteria > Gammaproteobacteria bacterium. The sequence continues at coordinate 3,163 of JACDDU010000002.1, read as the reverse complement.
CTTGTCGCTACAGACTTTTCTACCTTTCTAGACAAGTGGTAATCAACAAATGGTCCTTTTTTAATTGAACGTGGCACGCTGACACCTCATTTACTCAAAAAGTTAATGCTACTTTTTACTATCTTTGTTAATAAACTTACTTGTACGTTTATTACGTCTTGTCTTAAAGCCTTTAGTTTGCACGCCCCAAGGACTTACTGGATGGCGACCACCTTTGGTACGGCCTTCACCACCACCATGTGGATGGTCAATCGGGTTCATCGCTGTACCACGAACCGTTGGACGCGTTCCTCGATGGCGCGTTGCACCAGCTTTACCTAAAGATCGCAAATTATGCTCAGAGTTACTTACTTCGCCAATCACTGCGCGGCACTCGGCAAGAATTTTACGCATTTCACCGGACTTTAAACGTAGAGTTGCATAAATACCTTCTCGGGCCACTAACTGAACCGAGGTACCCGCACTACGTGCAATCTTTGCGCCGCCACCCGGCTGCATTTCGATACAATGAATGACTGTACCGACAGGAATGTTGATCAGTGGCAAGCAGTTGCCTGGCTTAATTGCTACTTCGCGACCTGAAACTATTTCATCACCCGCACGTGTTCCTTGGGGTGCAATAATATAGCGTCTTTCGCCATCTGCATACAACAAAAGTGCGATAAATGCACTTCGATTTGGATCGTATTCTAATCGCTCAACTTTAGCTGGCACGCTATCTTTATTACGTTTGAAGTCAACTAAGCGATACTTTTGTTTGTGCCCGCCACCAATATGCCTGCAAGTAATCCGACCTTGGTTATTTCGACCACCAGTTTTGGATTTCTTTGTCACCAGTGCAGCAAAAGGTGCTCCTTTATGTAACTCTTTATTCACGACTCTAATCGCAAATCGTTGTCCCGGCGATGTCGGTGAGCTTTTAACAATGGCCATTATAATCCCCAATACTCAACTTTGTTCTTAAAACTAAATAACCTAAAACTGACACGCACAACTTGCAGGCGCACCTTATCAAAAAAAATACCAATGGTGAACTGTTTCAGAGTCTTTGAATACGGATTACTGTATATTCAACGCGTCAAGCTTTTGACCCGGCTCAAGTGTTACATAAGCCTTTTTCCAGCCCTTCTTTTTTCCTTCGATACTTTTAAAAATTTTCTTCTTTGGTTTCACATTTACAATATGAACAGCTTGTACTTTCGTACTAAATAAATGCTCAATAGCATCTTTTATTTCAGGTTTTGAAGCAGATTTTGCAACTTTAAAAATGTATTTATTAAATTTCTCAGTTGCAATTGTCGCTTTTTCTGAAATGTGTGGAGATAAAATTATTTTTAAAAGACGCTCTGATCTCATTTCAACAACCCCTCAATCTCTTTAATTGCTGCTTCTGTAATTACGACATACTCAGCTCGAATCAAGCTCACAGGGTCTGTCACACTAACAACTGCGTCTTTTACATCAACATAAGGCAAATTTCTAGCTGATAAATATAAATTTTCGTCAATTACGTCAGATACTACTAAAACCTTGCCTGATATTTTCATATCATCAAATTTCTTTAATAACGACTTGGTCTTAGGGTCTGCAACAGTAAATGTATCAACTAAATGCACTCTCTCTTGACGAAACAATTCAGAAAAAATGGATCTGAGAGCGAGCTTATACATTTTCTTATTAACTTTTTGCTTATAACACCGTGGTTTAGCAGCAAAAGTTACACCACCCGTTCGCCAGATCGGACTACGAATGGTACCAGCACGCGCGCGGCCTGTACCTTTTTGCTTCCAAGGCTTAGCACCACCACCACTTACTTCAGCACGGGTTTTTTGCGCTTTGGTTCCGGCTCGGCCTGCTGCCATATAAGCAGTTACAATTTGGTGAACAAGCGGTTCGTTAAAATCACATGCGAACACTTCGTCAGTCAGCTCTAATTTCTTTTTAGAATTGATAAATTTAATTTCCATGCCCTTCCCCTTGTGCACTTTTTTTAATAGCTGGTCGAATAACAACAAAAGTGCTTGGCGCACCAGGCACGGCTCCCCTAATCATCACAAGGTTCCGCTCCATATCAATACGGACGATTCTTTGCGATAAAATGGTTCGCTGTTTATCACCAAGGTGACCTGACATCTTCTTACCTTTAAATACTTTACCAGGTGATTGTCTTTGGCCAATTGATCCGGGGGCACGATGTGATAATGAATTACCATGTGTTGCATCTTGAGATCTGAAATGATGGCGTTTAATGGCCCCAGCGTAACCCTTACCTTTAGAGGTTGAAGTTACATCTACGAATTGACCTTCAGTAAAGCGATCAAGCTTTATTTCAGCCCCTAGAACGATATCATTCATTTCTTCATTTTTTACAGTGAATTCTTTCGTTGAAATACCTGGCACAACCCCTGCCTTAGCAAAGTGACCCGCGGTTGGCTTATTAACGCGAGAACGTTTACGTTCTCCCATGGAGACCTGAATTGCGGCATAACCATCGTTATCTACCGTTTTAATCTGGGTTACATGGTTAGGCAACACTTCGATTATCGTAACAGGAATGGCAATACCTTCATCGGTATAAATCCTCGTCATCCCGCATTTTTTTCCTAGCAAACCTATTGTCATTTCTCTGGTCTCACTTCAGGCTTAAAACACTATAACTTACATTGTTAGCGCAGATTTAACCTGCTGGTCATAAGAAAATATGTAAGTATTAATCCTACAATTCTCAGTTCTTTTTAATCTTCAGCATCAACACTAATTTGGACATCCACACCAGCAGCTAAATCAAGCTTCATCAGTGCATCAATCGTTTTATCAGTTGGTCGATTAATATCTACAACACGTTTATGCGTACGTAATTCGTATTGGTCTCTAGCATCTTTATCCGCGTTAGGCGAAATACAAATGGTGTAGCGCTCAATCCGAGTTGGCAGCGGAATAGGACCACGGACTTGTGCTCCCGTTCTTTTAGCTGTTTCGACGATCTCTTTCGTTGACTTATCAATCAGTCGGTGGTCAAAAGACTTTAACCGAATGCGAATTCTTTGACTCTTTCTTCCTATTGCCATAGCAGTACTACTCAATTATTTTAGCAACGACCCCGGCCCCAACTGTGCGACCACCTTCTCGAACGGCAAAACGTAACCCTTCTTCCATCGCGACG